>JAYUJG010000377.1:0-14875 GCA_043765355.1 Acidobacteriaceae bacterium
TTGAGTCCGGCGCAGTTTGATATGGAGTTTCACTATCCGGCAGGTTGGACACTGGTAGCGACCGGCAAGCAGGTTTCACAAGCGGGCGACCAGGGCAAAGAAATTCAAACCAGCGACGGCGGCGGCGGCGAGAGAGTTTCGCGGTGGATTTCAGAGCGGCCGATTCCGGTAGCTGGATTCAATCTCGGCAAATACGTTCGCGCCGAAGCGAGGGCGGGCAGCGTTTTGGTCGAGGCCTATGGCACCAGGGGGGTCGAGAAGTCGTTTCCGAAGGCGCCGGCTGAAGTCGTGGAAGGGCCAACTTTCCCCGGTGGTTCTGGTGATCGGTCGAAAGCGACGATGGTCGTGATTCCGCCGCCGCCGTCGCCGGCGCGTGATGTGCAGGCCGTGGCGGACAAAGCGGCACAAGCCATCCAAAGTTTTGCGAAGTGGTTCGGGCCGTATCCCTACGGATCGCTCGCGCTGACGCAAATGCCCGGCCAGTTGAGTCAGGGATGGCCGGGCCTGGTATTTCTGTCGAGCTTCGCGTTTCTCAGCCCGCAAGAGCAGACTGATCTGCGGCTCGATCCGGTAACCCGAGAAATCGACAGTCAGGTCCTGGTCCACGAGACGGCGCACCAGTGGTGGGGCGATTTCGTGCTGTGGAAGAGTTATCGCGATCAGTGGATTGCCGAAGGTCTGGCAAACTATGCATCGTTGCTGATGCTGGAGCAAAAGAATCCCGCGCAATTCCGGGAGGTTCTGGAAAAATATCGCCGCGATCTGCTGAGCACGACGAAAGACGGAGAGGAGCTGCGCAACGCGGGACCGGTGACGCTGGGCCAGCGGCTGGAGTCGTCGCATTTTCCGGAGGGCTACACGGCGATCAGTTACGAACGCGGGACGTGGCTGTTTCACATGCTGCGGTGCATGCTTCGCGAATCGGCGCTGCGCGATCCCGAAATGGGTTCCCATTCTCGGAAAGGGCACGCCAGTCCAGACGAGCCGTTTTTTCGTGCACTGCGGAAAATCAGGGAACGGTACGCCGGAAAATCCGTGAGCGCGCCTGAGATGGTGGAAGTGTTCGAAGAGGAACTGCCACGCCCACTGTGGTTTGAGAACCGGCGCAAGCTGGATTGGTTTCTGCATGGTTGGATCGAAGGCACAGCGATCCCGGAGCTGGCGGCCCAGGACGTACGCATTCTAGAGAAGAATGGCGGGACCGCGGTGACCGGCGTTATCGTACAAAGGGACGCACCCGACGATCTGGTGACGGCGGTCCCGGTGTATGGCTCGACGGCGAACAACGCGCTGGTGTTCCTGGGCGAAGTGCTGGCCGATGGCCGGGAAACTACATTTCGGCTGACGGGGCCAGCGAATCTGCGGAAGATCGTGCTGGATCCGAGGCAGACGATCTTGACGACGTTGAAGTAAATTCCGGGAGCGGATTTCACAAGTCAGGGAACATTGGTGCGGAGTGCGCAGCGTTCCTAGGCCCGCGAGGCCATGCGATTGCTGAAAGGAGAGGCACGAAGTTGAAGTGGAGGACGTGTGACTCTCCAGCCCCCCCGAAGCGTCGATGATTTGCGCGCCAACAATCTGCCAGTCAACGATCTCCCGCGACGGTCCATCATCCTACTGGTTGAGGATGAGCCCTTTGTACGTGAGGCAACGTGCGGCATTTTGCAGCACGCCGGTTTCGAAGTTCTACTGGCGGAGGACGCGCGAAAGGCGATCAAGGTTTATGAAGGCAGCCACCGCCGCATCGATCTCGTGATGACGGACATGGTGCTTCCGGGAGGCACGGGAAAGCAATTGGGGCAAGACTTGCGGCAGCGTTCGCCAGAAGTTGTTGTTCTAGTGACATCGGGATATTTCAACCCGGAGTACGAGACCGAATCGCCCGGGTCGCGGACGTACTTCCTCGCGAAACCGTATTCCATGCGGACGCTGGTTTCAAAAATCGAGAAGATTCTAGGCGCAGAGTCAGGCAAGCGGGGAGCGAAGCAAGCCGGTTAGCAAAAGCTACCGAAGGCGACCAAAGAGAGCATCTATTTCGGTGCCAGCTCCGCCGCCGTCAGCCGATCCGCCCGACGTAATTCCGGGAACAGCCAAGCCCACGCCCCGATCACCAGCAGCGTCCCGACTCCTCCAAGCACCACGGCGGGGACAGTGCCAAACCACTGCGCGGTAAGTCCAGACTCGAACTCGCCCAACTCGTTTGAAACTCCGATGAAGAGCATGTCGACGGCGTTCACCCGCCCGCGCATTTCGTCAGGGGTTGCGACCTGCACCAGCGTGGCGCGGATGATCACGCTGACCATGTCGCTTGCCCCGAGCAGGAGCAATGCGGCCAGCGACAAGATCAGGTTGTGGGAGAGTCCAAACGCGATGGTCATCATGCCGAACGAAGCCACGCAAAACAGCATGGTCGGGCCGGCGTGGCGGCGAATTGGGCGATGAGCGACGGCGATCGCCATCAACGCCGCGCCCACGCCCGGAGCGCTACGAAGCAGGCCGAGTCCCCAGGGACCGGTGTGCAGGATTTCTCGTGCATAGACGGGCAAAAGCGCCACCGCTCCGCCCAGCAGGACGGCAAACATATCGAGCGAGATCGAACCAAGAATCAGCCGCTTCTCGCGAATAAAACTAAAACCTGCCAGCACGGTGCGCAGGCTGATGGGCGCTTTTTCAACCAGCTCTTTCTCTGGGGATGTGGGCAGGGGGTGAATCCGCAGAGTCAGCAGGATCGAGAGGATGGATACGGCGACGGCCATGCCGTAGACAGCCTGGGGGCCGCGGAAGAGGGCGTAGGCGATTCCTCCGATGGCGGGGCCGGCGATGGTTGCGACCTGGAAGGTGCTGGCATTCCAGGCAACGGCGTTCGGAAAATGCTCCGCGGGAACCAAATGCGGCATGATGGCGCGGCTCACCGGAAAGCTGAAACTGCGAGAGACGCCGATCATCACCAGAACGACGTAGATGAGGTGAACCGATTGCGGGGCGCGCCAACTGATCGCGAGCAGAAGTGTGGAGCACAGGCCATATCCGCCATAGCACCACATCAGCAGCTTGCGCCGGTCGAGGATATCGGCGGCGTGTCCCGCGAAAAGAAACAAGACAAAGCCGGGCGCAAACTGGGCAAGGCCGACGTATCCAAGATCAAGGGGACGCTTGGTAATCTCATAAACCCGCCAGCCCACGGCGACGGATTGCATCTCAAGCGCGACGACAATGAAAAATCGCGCGAGCGTGTAGGAGACGTAGTTGGGATAGGAGAACGCGATCCGCCCGGCGAGGCGGGGATCTTGGGTGGTCAGCATTCTTAACTCACTGTGAAACGAAAAACTATTTCGGCTCTTACTAGGAGTGTTGCCGCTTGTAGGCTTGACGTATGGCTTGCAGCAATCCGGTGGAACGAGTTTCGTACTGGTGGAATTCCTGCATGTTGTTCCGCCGGACATGCAGCTGCCCTTCACCGACATTCCCGCGATGTTGGCCAGGCGAGTAATAGCTGTTTCCGGATACTTCCTTTGACGCCAACACCCAGTAGCGAATTTTGTCACGCCAGACGCCGAGCCAAATGAACACGTCGCAACAAGCCGGCTTCACTTGCTGGAAATTCATATCGAAATCTTTGAGAGAATCTGACGCCAACGCCTTGATGTACAGGGGTTCGGCAGTGTCGAAATCCACGGCACGGGAAGCTTTAACTTCGATTTTTATTTTCCCGTCCGGAAAAAAGTCGTACTCACCGCTGTAGCCTTCGTCCAGCTTTCTTGAGGGTTTCACCATATCGGGGACCAACTCGGAAAGATGACCTTGTGCCCATGCCTCACCGAAGCCGCGCGGCGCGCCGATCTCGAAGATGTAGAGGAACCGATTCCTTGCGATGTAAGCGTCTCGCAGCTCAACATAGTCGTCAAAGGTTAACTTGTCCGCGGCCAGCAAGGCTGAAATGATGTACTCGTATTCACTGAACGGGTAAACAGAGAAGAGGCCCACCAGTTTCCGTCGGAAGTCGGCTTCGTTGGGAAGCGTTCCGATCAGCCGGTCCAGCTCTTGTTTGAGGTTTTCCATGATCAAAAGAGAGCGGTCTGATCGATAGAAGGCGACGCTTTTGACGGCCTTGCACGCCGGAGAGGTGGCTTGTTGTTCACTTCCTCATCAGGTTCAGTCGCCAGAGGTTCGGCGACCAGGGGTTCAACGCCGACCGGATCTTCCGAAACCGATTCAAACTGTACTTGAATGTTGTCTTCGAAGGCGTGGCCGTTCTGCCAACCCAGTTGTCCGGTCTTCCGGTAGTGTTCAAGCCGGCGGATTGAAATCTCGCAGAAAATCGGATCCGTATCGATTGTGAAGCAACGCCGCTTCGAAACTTCACAAGACAGAAGCGTGGTCCCCGAGTGGGCAAAGAAATCGATGACTAGATGTCCGATGTCTGACGAAGCTCTGACAATCCGGTCAATACTCTTTAAAGGCTTCTGCGCATAGCAGCCGCTGACATTTTCTTCCATGCGATAGAAAACTTGCTGAATATCCACCCAGACGTTGCCCGCCCGAATATTTTCGGATTTGCCACGCTCCAAATTCTCGGTGACGGCGCCGTTGATCTTCTTGTAGTACCCCCGGAGAATCTTCGGAATGTCGGTGTATTCGGCTTCTACGTTGAAGACTGGGCTACCCGTCGTGTAATACAGCAACTCTTGCCGGACGGCCATCCAGTTTTTTTGCGTGCCATAGCCGCGTTGGTTCCTCATCGTAATAAAACTGCGGCTGGTCAAGGGAAGGGAACGCATCATGATCATGAATTCAGGCAACGGTTGGAATCCGTCTCTTTGATCCGCTCCCAGCCAGACGTAAATCGATGCGTCTTTATCCATCCACTGCAACGTGTTCAGTGCCCACCGGTTGCACCACGCAGTGAACTCGGCGATGGTCCGTTCCTTGAAAGCGACAAGATTGTAAGGCGGATCCTGAATAGCGAGGGCTGCTCTACTGCCGTCCATAAGCTTGGCGACCTCGTCGACATTCGCTGCGTCGAGGCAACCTACCCTGTGTCCGAAAATCGGGTCGGTCCAAACATCACCGCGACCGAGCCGGCAATAAGGCAGCAGTAAGGCTCGAACATCAGTACGCTGATCCAGTCGCGGCAGCGGGTTGTTTTTCATTGCAGTCCTTACGGTTAAGGCTAGCACGCTTCTTCCGGCAACCGTGGCTTCGTCTTCGGCCGATTCGCTGAGGGCGGCTCGTTCTTAGCCTTCTCTTACCTTCGATTGATCAGCGAGGCCACATACCCCGCGCCGAATCCGTTGTCGATGTTCACCACGCTGACATTCGATGCGCACGAATTCATCATCCCAAGCAAAGCGGCGAGCCCCTCGAAAGCCGCGCCATAACCCACGCTCGTTGGCACGGCAATCACCGGAACTCCGACCAATCCTCCGACGACGCTCGGCAGCGCGCCTTCCATGCCCGCGCAGACTACGATCACGCGTGCTTTGGCTAACGCCTCGCGATGAGCCAGCAACCGGTAAATGCCGGCGACTCCGACGTCATAGATATGCTGGACTTGGTTGCCCATCAATTCGGCGGTGACGACGGCCTCTTCCGCGACTGGGATGTCACTCGTTCCCGCCGATACAACGACGATCACGCCTTTCCCGTGTTTTTTGCGGTCGCGCTTGAGCACGATGGCGCGTGCCAATGGGCGATACTCCGCCAGGGGAACAACTTTGGCGACAGCATCGTACTGTTCTTCGGTGGCGCGCGTGGCCAGCACGTTGCCGCCGTGGTCCGCCAGCCGCCGGAAAATCTCAGCCACTTGCCTCGCCGTTTTCCCCTGCGAAAAAATCACCTCGGGCATCCCTTGCCGTAGGGCGCGGTGGTGGTCAACCTTGGCAAAGCCCAAGTCCTCGAAGGGTAAGTGCCGCAGGCGCTCGACGGCTTCGTCGGGCGAGAGCCGCTTTTTTTTTACCTGCTCGAACAGTTTACGAAGCGCTGCTGAATTCATAAAATGCTGACGCCATTGTAATGGCGGGGGCGCAGACACGGGGTACTTAGTCTCAGCTAGTCTCAGCCGGAGCCCGCGATTGCGCCTGACGCTGCGTCCTTGTGTCGAATCCTCAGAAAAATCAAGTCTTTTCAGTTACTTACACAGATTACTCCAGTGGTTCTACGCCCTTTGGAGAGATTGCCCCTGTTCCCTTGCGCACCTATACTGGTTCTACTCTGGTTCTGGAATCTCTGGCAGGTGGTCGGGTAGGCAGGCCCTAAATGAAGTGTGTCTTTTGGCCGATGTTGAACCCTTATGCTTAAACGCCTGCAAATCACGCTGATGGCTAGCCTGACCGCGACCTCCTTTCTTTTCGCCATGTTCTCGGCGGCTCCGTCGCTGGCGCAGTCGAACGCCTCGGCTGCGGTCCGAACGGGAGCCATAACTCCCAGTACCGACGAATCTGGCCGCAAGGTCTATGTAAACGACGACCGAGGCAACGACAAGGCCAACGGCGACGGGTCTTCGGCAGCTTCGCGGGCGGAGTCCACGACGTCTTCCCGTTCCCCGCTCGCTTATTGGAGTGTGACCGAACACCGCTTCAAGCCGGTGCCGACCAGCGGGGCGGTGATGCGCGCGGCGCGCACAGCGGCTTCCGAGGTGAACAGTTACCTCGACGGCAGAGCGCAGACGCACCAGATTTTGAACCGCGCCTTTACCCAGGAGGATATTGACGCGGCCATCGATCAGGCGGCGTCGAGGCATAACGTCGACCCGAGCCTGGTGCGCTCCGTGGTTAAAGTGGAATCGAATTTCAATCCGAATGCGGTATCGCGCAAGGGCGCGATGGGGCTGATGCAGTTGATGCCTTCGACGGCGCGCTCGCTCAACGTGGCCAATCCTTTTGACCCCGCGCAAAATGTCGATGCCGGGGTGCGGCATCTCAGGCGATTGTTGGACAACTACAAAGGCAATGTTCGCCTGAGTCTGGCGGCTTATAACGCTGGGTCTGGAGCGGTGGCGCGCAGCGCGGGCGTTCCGCATTTCAGGGAGACGCAGAACTACGTTCGCCGCATCACCAACCTGTACAACGGCGGCAGCGAACCGGGGTCTTATATTTTCGGCAACCCGGTGCATGACCCCGTGCATGTGCAGCGCGATGCGCGCGGCGTACTGTATATCAGCAACACGGAGTAGTGCGAAGTTTGTAGCGCCGGCATCTTGCCGGCTGTTTCGGGGGCATCCCGCCCGCGGCGCTGGCGGATGAATGGTAGCGGCGGGCGAGACGCCCCCCGGACAGCCGCCGGGACGGCGGCGCTACAAGAGCGGGACGGCGAGTTGAGTTGGCAGCGATTCGCAGTGAACGACAGCAATGAACGAGAAGCACTGAACGAGCAGCACTGAATTGGCAAGTGAAGACCCAGGCTTCTACGACCCTAACTCGGACTAGCCTAACTTGCGGCCCGCGCGCCATTCGCCTTGGCGCAGCGCTCCTGCTCGTGCTGCTGCCGCTCGCCTCCGCTTGGGCTCGCGTCCACCACAACGACGCCTGGGCCCGCCAGCAATTCACCAAAGCGGAGCGTATGCGCGAGGCTCTCAACGGTCGTCCCACGGCGGAGCGGACCCGCCACGAATACCAGCGCGTGATTGATTCCTATCGCCGTGTGTATTTTGGTTCTCCTGCATCATCGAAGGCCGATCCCAGTGTGGTTGCGACGGCCGAACTCATGGTCGAAATGGGGCGGCGCTTTGACGACAACAAAATCTTGCGCGGCGCCGTCGAGCAGTACCGCTTCCTGCGCAAAGAATATCCCGGCAGCAAATACCGCTTCGACGCGCTGTTCACGGTTGGCGAAATTTACAAAGACGACCTCGACGATCCAGACGAGGCGCGGACGGTCTTCGCAGACTTCCTGCATCGCTATCCGCGCAACCGCCTGGCGGAGGATGCGCGCTCGGCGGTGAAGGAGATCGCCGCCGACGCAGCGGACCGCACGGCAAGCGCGAAGAAGACAGCGCGCAAGCCGCGGACGAACGCCAACGCGAGCGCCAGTCCCGGCTCTAGTTCCAGCTCCAACTCCAACGACGCGGCTGTCGAGGCTCCCGCACCGGCCAGCGCCCGGCGCAGCACTTTGCCCCGGGTCACCGGAGTCCGTCACTGGTCCACGCCCGACTACACGCGTGTCGCCATCGATGTGGAGCAGGAAGTGAAGTTCGGTTCGCAGCGGATCTCTCATCCCGACCGCATCTTCTTCGATCTGCGCGACACGAAACTTGCTTCCACTCTTGTCGGCAAGACTTTCGATGTGGACGACGGCTTCCTGAAGAAGATTCGCGTCGCCGAATTTGAACCCGGTCGGACGCGAATCGTCCTCGAAGTGGACGACCTCGCCAGCTATGACGCCTTCCTGCTGCCCGACCCGTACCGGCTGATTATCGATATTCACGGCAAACAGAACCGCGCGACGACAATCGCCAAAACAGAAGCAACAAAGGCAGACCTAGCCAAAGCCGACCAATCCGCGGCTTCCGAGGAGTCGGACGATGACGCCGCCGAGTCGGCCACGACCGCAGCGGCGAAACCTGCGCCGCGCAAGCCGCAGCCCGGAGCCGACAAGGTCCGTGTCTCGAAGTCGGAAGCGGTTGAAACCGATCTGCCCGCCGGAGACGTTGCTGCCGATTCCGCGCCGTCAGACGCCCCCAAGCCCGCAAACGGCAATGGCGTGATCAAGACCACGGTCGCAGTCAAAGGCACGAGCCGCAGAATTCCGAAGACGATCGTTGAGGCGGAAGACAAAGCGCCGTTCACGGTCGTCCGGCTGGAGCCAGACAAGCTGGAGCCGGAAAAGATTCGCCCCGAAGCGGTGCCCGATTCGACGGACAACGCTTCCGATAACGGAACCAAGCCCGCGAAGTCGGCGTCCGCATCGCCCACATCGCGACGCCGCAAAAAGTCGGCGTCTGCCGCTCCCGACACGGCCGATCTTCGTCTCGACTCTCATCTCGACACTCATCTCGATACTCGTGACGCAACCCGCGAAGCGCGTCCCACCGCGAGTGGCGACCGCTCGCTGATTCGCGCCCTGGGCTTGAAGATTGGCAAGATCGTGATCGACGCCGGTCACGGAGGCCACGACACCGGCACCATCGGCCCGAATGGCCTGCTCGAAAAAGACCTGGTGCTCGACGTAGCCAAACGCCTCGGCCGCCTGCTCGAAACCCGGCTCGGCGCCGAAGTGATTTACACGCGCCAGGACGACACCTTCATCCCACTCGAGACCCGCACTGCGATTGCCAACCGCGAGCGCGCGGATTTGTTCATTTCCGTGCACGCCAATTCGAGCCGCGATTCCGACGCGCGCGGCGTCGAAACTTATTATCTGAATTTCACCTCATCGCCGGAAGCGCTGGAAGTTGCCGCCCGCGAGAATGCGGTTTCAGAACAGTCCATCCACCAGTTGCAGGATCTGGTGAAAAAGATCGCGTTAAAAGAAAAAATCGAAGAATCGCGCGAGTTTGCCGGAGACGTGCAGGCCTCACTTTACGGAGGCCTCGCACTGAACAACGCCGGGATCCGCAATCGGGGCATCAAGAAGGCGCCGTTCATTGTGCTGATCGGGGCGAATATGCCTTCGATCCTGGCCGAAATTTCGTTTGTGTCGAACCCCACCGACGAGCGCAAGCTGGAAACCTCGGAACACCGCCAGCGCATCGCCGAGTCGCTCTATCGTGGAGTGTCAAAATACGCCAGCGGCCTGAGCGGCGTAAAAGTGGCAAGCAAGATCGACAAGAATCAGGGGCAATGATGCCTACGCAAGTGACCTAACAGGCTGCGGAAAAACGCAAACAATCGACAAGAAGCGGGAAGGACACGAGTTCACTCGTGCTACAAGTCGTTGAAAGTGGGTCCGCGCTTGAGCGCCTGCGGTGAGCTTCTCGCGCATGGTGATTGTTTCCGCAGCCCGCTAAGGCACTGCCA
Source organism: Acidobacteriaceae bacterium (assembly GCA_043765355.1). Lineage (GTDB taxonomy): Bacteria > Acidobacteriota > Terriglobia > Terriglobales > Acidobacteriaceae > Acidiflorens. The sequence goes on from JAYUJG010000377.1 coordinate 9,954, forward strand.
CCGCGGAAATGACCAAGCCCATAAGGGCGTAAGCCACCGCTGCGGCACTGGGTAGCGTCGAGAGGGCTGCCCAATGTCCCGAGGGGCCTATTCCTCGACCCAAACAGCCCAACGCTGTGACATCGGTAATATTCCCAACGCGTTTTGATGGCACAGAACGCACCGCCGACGTTATTGTCACGGAGTATGCGCGAGGAGAAGCCAATGCGAAACGGCAGTCAGAACACCATGAGCAAGCTGCTGGCGTCTTGTCTTGTCTCCGCGTGCCTCGCTCTCACACCGGGCGTGTTCGCGCAAACCTCCAAAACAGCCTCCTCCGAAGGAACCGCGAAGCTGGTAGCTCTGGAACGCATGTGGAACCAAGCCCAGGTAAGCCGTGATTCGGCCGCCATCGCGGACATGATCGGCGACAAGTTCATTAACACCGAATACGACGGGGAAGTCAGCGATCGCGGAAAATTTCTGGCCGACTTCGCGGACCCAAAATTTCAACCGAGTATCATGAGCATCGACGACGTGAAAGTCGATTTTTACTCGACAACCGCGATCGTGACCGGCATGTATCATGCGAAAGGCACCTACGGCACCAAACCGTATGAGCATTTTGGCCGTTTCACCGATACCTGGGTTTTTCAGGATGGCAAGTGGCTCTGCGTGGCCAGCCATAGCAGCCTGATGAAGAAGTAGCTCTCGCCGGCTCCCCCTGAGTTAGTCTCATACCAATCCGCAACAGCAGCCGCGACGAGCTCTACGGTAGCGCCGCTGTCCCGGCGGCGGTCCGGGGGCGTCCCGCCCGCCGCCTCTACTCGATCCGCAACGCCGAGGGTGGGCTCTCGTCCGTCCAAGCCGAGCGCAGCGAGGCGTAAACAAGAGCTGTGTCGGGAAGTCTGAAGCCTGAAGCCGATAGTCTCTCTTCTAGTTTTCCGGCTGAAACCAGCAGCCGGAAAAACCGGCCAAAACCGTCCGGCTGGAAACTTTCGCCGCCTGTCAGTAGTCTAACTAGCTAGGACAGGTGTGCCCTTTTCCGATGAGATTCTTGCGCCAGTTCGCCGTTGTTTTTATTTTTATTGGTTGCACCCTGTTTTCTTGGGCAGTAGTTTTCGCTGCTGAGGGGCCCGCCCCAGTTGCTCCGCTGGACAGCCGAGGGCGGCTGTCCCTACGTCCCGCCGCGACTTCTTTAGCTTTAGCGCCAGCCTCGCCTTCCCCAGTCCTTCCCGCCGATTTTGCCGGATGGCAGATGAAGGGCGAAGTCACCCGCAGTGCTGACCCAGCCGTTGTCGACGCAACGAATGCCCCCGTGTTGCAAGAGTACGGCCTCAAGCGTCTGGAAAAAGCGTCCTACGTTCGCGAGGATGGCCGCAATCTAACCATCAAGGCCGCCGTGTTTGACGATGCCAGCGGTGCCTACGGAGCTTTCACCTACTACAACTCGCCCGATATGGGCGAAGAGAAAATTGGCGGCCATGCGGCTTTTCTGAACAATCGCGTTCTCTTCTGTCAGGGCAACGTGCTGGTCGACGCCGTGTTCGACAAGATGAGTGTGATGTCGGCGGCACAACTGCGGGTGCTGGCTGGACTCCTGCCGCAGGCTGAAGGCAACAAGGGCAATCCGCCGTCGTTGCCCACGTATCTGCCGAAGCGCGGCTTTGAGAAGAGCACGGCAAAATACATCGTCGGTCCAGTCACGCTTGATCGTGTCGGCTCGCCGCTGCCCGGTGCCTCCGTGGATTTCAAATCGGGCGCCGAAGTTGTCATCGGCAAGTATGGCGTGAACGCGGGCGACGCCACCCTGATGCTGATCGAATATCCGACGCCGCAGATTGCGGCCGAGAAACTCCGCCAGATCGACGCCTCGCACCATGTCACGGAGCAAAAGCCCGGAGTCGCCGCGATTCTCGACGTCGGCCCGTTCTTCGACACGCGTACCGGTCCCATCATCGTGATCGCCGGCGGCCCGCTCTCAAACAGCGAAGCGCGATCGCTGATGTCGTCCATCAGCTACGACGCCGATGTGACCTGGAACGAGAACACCTACGTGAGCAAGAAAGACAATCTGGCGAATTTTCTCTTCAATGCGATCGTTCTCTGCGGAATTATGGTTGGCCTGGCCCTGGTCGCCGGAGTCGCTTTTGGCGGCGTCCGGGTGCTAATAAAACGCCTTTTTCCCGACTCCATGTTCGACCGCCGCGAAGCCGTGGAATTCATCTCTCTGCACCTGGAAGAAGACCCCCGCTCCGCGCCCCGGGAGCGGTAAGTCACTCAATCGAAGATTGTTAGCGTCCGAAACCCGTGTTTTTGATCCGTTTTGACCCCATTTATCGACTTGTGGACGCATCCTGTAAGTGGTTGAAAATAAGACTATTTAAGTCGCAAATTTTGCTTGACACTTCGCTTTTAAGGCTCATAAGATGCCCCCAGAAAGTTCTGGTGGAAAACACCTCCGTTAGGACTATTCTCCCTTGAAAGAAAAGGCTGCCCTGTTGCCGGGTGGCCTTTTCGATTTAGAGCAGTTGTCAGTTGCCGGCTTGCGTAGGGACAGCCGCCCTCGGCTGTCCGGTCGAGCGCAGCTCGGCGCAGCGAAGATCTGGCGCAGCGAAGACCAGCGCAACGAGGAACTACAGCCAAGAACGAAGGAGCAGTTTTGATCCGCTGGACAGCCGAGGGCGGCTGTCCCTGCGCGAGCTGGGAACTGTCATTGAACTGTTTCGTGCCCGCATCCGTATCAGACAACAGAACGACATCGCGCAGCACAGGAGAAGAGACGATGTTTTGCGATCAATGCGGGACGCAGTTGCAATCGGGAGACGCGCGCTGCGGACGCTGCGGCAAGAACGTGCTCGGACTCGTCGCACTGCGGCGCAGCCGTGTGCGCGAGCACGTTCGTCTGGTCGGAATTCTGTGGATGGCCTACTCGGCGTTCCACGTCGTGGCGGGAGTGGTGTTGATCGTAGTTGCGAATGCGATCTTCGGTGGCCACTTCCATATTCCGGGCGGCCCGCCGCCCGAGATGTCAGTCTGGCTGCGTCCGCTCATCAGCTTTGCGGGATGGCTGATCCTGGCGAAGGCGGCGGCTGGCTTTTTCGCCGGGTGGGGCTTGCTGCAGAAAGAGGACTGGGCGCGAACGGTTTCTCTGGTAGTCGGCTTCGTAGCCCTGCTCAACGTACCGATCGGTACCGCCCTCGGAATCTACACGCTCTGGGTGCTGCTGCCCACGCAATCCGATGACGAGTACAAAGCGTTGGCGCAGGCGGCGTAGCGGAACAGCCAGCGCCGGCACCTTGCCGGCTGTCCCGAGGCCGTCCTCGCCCTCGGCGCGGAGGCGCAACGCAAAATGCGCCACATCAGTTGCCAAGGCGTTCTTATGTGGGCTGGGTTACGTTCGCTTGCCCGTCGGTTTGCAGGAATCGCGGACGGGGTTTTAGAATCAAAACAGGCCGACGTAGCTCAGTTGGTAGAGCAGCCGATTCGTAATCGGCAGGTCAGCGGTTCAACTCCGCTCGTCGGCTCCATTCTTTAATCTCTCACCGCTATTCTTCTATTTCCCGAGTACCCACCCTAACGTCGCAAAAAGCGCGACGTTTTAGGATGGGGCACCCTATTGACCTATCCAACTGCACTACTTGAGGGGGTGCTCGGGGGAGGAGGCTTTTTAGGCCTGCAAAATATCCCAACCGCGGAGTTCTTGCATCTATACTAGCGTAGGTATTTTTGAGGAATTCCCCATGTTTTGTGGCATGTTTGGCGGGCAAAGACGGACGCTGCCGGCGTCCGGCAAGCGTTTGATCCTGTTGGCATTTGTGCTGTTCTGGATGGCGGCTCCAAAGCTTTCGGCGCAGACGCAGACTCCTGCTCCGACTGCGGCTCCGGCACAAGACGCATCGCAGCCGGCGGCGGCGAATCCGAATAAACAGGACGCTCCGGCCGAGGCCGGCGGTCCACAGAACGATGTTGGGCCGTATGTGGTGCCTAAGAAAAAGGAAGAGCCGCCACCTCCGCTTCCGGAAAAACCGAAGAAGATTGAAGGCATGCCGGACTACTCGATTCGGGTGGACGTGCCGGTGGTGAACCTGGACGTGCTGGTGACTACGAAGGACGGACAGACCATTCCGGGACTGAAGCAAGGGAATTTCAAGATTTTTGAAGATGGCGAGGCGCAGAAGATTGCGACGTTTGGTCAGACGCAGGCTCCGATCACAGCCGTGCTGCTGGTGGAATTTGCATCGACGAATTACGACTTTATGGTCGAAGCGTTGAATGCGTCGTATTCCTTCGCGAACACGCTGCAGAAAGATGACTGGGTGGCGGTGATTTCCTACGACATGAAGCCGCAGATTCTCGTGGACTTCACGCAGGACAAGCGGTCGGTGATGGCGGCGCTGAACCAGTTGCGCATTCCCGGCTTTTCGGAAACCAACTTGTTTGACGCGCTATTTGACAGCATCGACCGCATTGATCGCATCGAGGGGAAGAAGTACATCATTCTGGTGACGACGGGCGTTGATACCTTCAGCAAGCTGACTTTCGACAAGATCCTGAAGAAAGTCAAAAACACCAAAGACATTACGATTTATCCGATCAGTGTCGGCTTTGTGGCTCGCGAATATTGCGAGGTGCATCATTGCCGAACTCGGGGATTTATACCGGTCAGCAACATGGACTATCTGCAGGCTGACAATGAGATGAAGACGTTCGCGAGCCTCACCGGAGGACGCGCTTACTTCCCGCGTTTTGAAGGGGAACTGCCGGGCATGTTCAACGACATCGCGGCTGATATTCGCAACCAGTACAGTATTAGTTACCACCCCACCAATCCTAAACTTGACGGCACGTATCGCAAGTTAAAGGTTGAATTGCAGGGACCGGACGGTGGCCCGCTGAAGATTCGCGACCAGCATGGCAAGGACGTGAAGGCCATCGTTTAC
>JAYUJG010000378.1:0-4016 GCA_043765355.1 Acidobacteriaceae bacterium
CGCCAGGCCGTCATCGATATCCGGGCGTGTTTCGATTGGCTGCAAACGCAGGGCTATGAGCGCTTCGGTATCGTTGGCACCAGCCTCGGATCGTGTTACGCCTGTCTGGCCAGCACGCATGACCCTCGCATCGCGGTCAACGTGTTCAACCACTGTTCCACTTATGTCGCCGACGTCGTATGGACAGGCTTGTCGACCATTCACATTCGCGAAGGCTTGCAAGAGCACATCGACTTGGACCGGCTGCGCGAAGCATGGCGGGCCATCAGCCCCGTGACCTACGTCGAGAAATTTGCCGCCAGGCGCAATAAGTCGCTCTTCATCTACACAAATTACGACACAACGTTCATTCCACGCCTATCCAAAGATAGTGTAGACGCCATGCGCCAGCACAACGTAGACCATCGCGTAGTGGTTCTACCCTGCGGCCACTACACGATGGGAGAAACCCCGTTCAAGTTTCTGGATGGCTATCACATTTGCTCGTTCTTGAAACGAAACCTGTGACCCTCGGGAGACGGGACGCGGATCCAGGATCGAGAGGTGTCAGCCGCCTCTACCTCCGATTGGGTGGCGTCGGATCTCTGACCCGGAAGGCCCTCTACTTGCACACCAGGAACACGGCGACTTCGGCGAATAGATTCGGCGTGGCATTGATCTTGCGCTGGCCGCTCAAGAACATGCGCCGCTCTACTTTCCAGGATTGCGCAGCAGCGAGTTTCTCGAAGTCGTGCACGGTAAGAAAGTGGATATTCGGCGAATCGTACCAATCGTGTGGAAACAGTTTGGTTTTCGGCGCGCCGCCGGTGAAGAGATGGGAGACGCGCACTTTCCAATGGCCAAAATTCGGAAATGCAATTACCGCGCGCCGTCCAACCCGCAACATCTCCAGCAGAATTTTCAGCGGCTGGCGAGTCTCCTGCAGCGTCTGGCTCAAAATGACAAAGTCGAACGCTCCAGCGGGCAAGTCGCTCAATGCCTCTTCTATATCTCCCTGATAGACCGAGACGCCACGCGCGATCGCCCGCTGCACCTTGGCTGGCGAGATCTCCACTCCGCGCGCATCCACGTGCTTATGCTCCGCGAGCCACTCCAGAAGTTCGCCTTCCCCGCAACCCAGATCTAGTACCTTTGTGTTCGGCTCAATCAGTTCTTCGATAATGGCGTAATCCCGGCGGCCCAACAGTTCCCTCACAAAGGCACGCGCCACTTTAATGTTTCTCCCGTGCGGTGCTCGCCAGAAATCCCCGAACGATCTCACTTTGCTCAACGACCGTCACCAGAAACGCATCATGCCCATAATTTGACGGCAACTCGCAGTAGGCAACGTCGCAATTGCGGCTGCGCAGTGCCCGCACCACTTCCAGAGACTGATAACTCGGATAGAGCCAATCGGAAGTAAAACTGATGACCAGCAAGCGTGCCGTTACTTTTCCAAACGCGGCGCCCAAAGATCCGCCCTCGCTCAAGTCGAAATAATCCATAGCCCGCGTGATGTAGAGATAGGAGTTTGCATCGAAGCGATCCACGAACTGGCTGCCTCGATAGCGCAGGTAACTCTCCACTTCAAACTGCTTAGGGTCGCGGAGCCTACGTCCAAATTTTTCGCGCATGGACTCATCGCTCATATACGTGATGTGCCCCACCATGCGGGCCACCGATAATCCGCGCGCGGGTGGCTGCCCGTTACAATAATTCCCCTGATTCCAGTCCACGTCGGCCATGATGGCTTGCCGTCCGACTTCGTTAAAGGCGATCTGTTGGGCGCTATGACGCGCCGTTCCCGCAATGGGGATCGCCGAAACCACAGCATCGGGGTAGGAGACGATCCATTGCAGCGCCTGCATGGCGCCCATCGACCCGCCCGCCACGCACAAGAGTTTCTCAATGCGCAAATGCTCTGTTAGTTTCTTTTGCAGACGCACCATATCGGCAATGGTGATTGCCGGAAATGTCATGGCAAACGGGCATCCCGACTCCGGATTCACCGAACCTGGCCCCGTGGTGCCCCGGCAACCGCCGATTACGTTAGAACAAATCACGAAGTATCTGTCGGTGTCGAACGCTAAGCCAGGCCCGATCATATTCGACCACCAACCATCTTCGCCGGCTGCGTGCGCATCCCCGGAAAATGCATGCAGCACGAGTATCGCGTTGCTGCCGGATGCGTTCAACGCGCCCCAGGTCTCATAGGCGACGTCCACGGCGACGAGCGTAACGCCGCAGTCGAGCGCTAGTGAATCGAACTGTACAATTTCCGTCACCTACTGTGTTCTACCATTCTAGGTTGGCGAGAATCGTATTAGCTACGTTTGGTTCGTATGGCGACCTGCATCCCTACATAGCTGTCGCGATTGGCCTGAGAAACACCGGCCATCACGTTACACTCGCCACCTCAGAGTTTTATCGCTCCAAGGTCGAAGGCGAAGGCATCGCTTTTGCTCCCATTTCACCCGACGTCGGCCTGTGGGAACTGGATCCCGAAGCTCGCCGCAAGTCCATGGATATGCGTCGTGGCACAGAGTATGTAGTGCGGCAGTTGTTTGTTCCCGATGTCGAACGGTGCTATGAAGAACTAATGGCGATCTGTGCCCATGCCGACATGATTGTTGGGCACACCTTGGCTTTTGCCGTTCCTTTTGTCGCAGAAAAGCTGAAAATGCCGTGGCTAGCTGCGGTGCTGCAACCGGCGGCAATCTTTTCGGTTCTGGACCCGCCGATTTTTCCCGTGTTGCCTGAACTCGGTTACGCGCTGAGGCCGTTCGCTCCTTATCCGCATCGGCTATTGCTGCCTATTTCGCGTTGGGTGACCAACCGATGGCTGGGACCGGTGCACTCGTTGCGTAAGCGGCTGAACATTCGAAACGCTCCGGAGAATCCACTGCTTGAGCCATTTTCGCCGCATGGAAATATGGCATGGTTCTCCCGCGTGCTCGCCGCTCCGCAACTCGATTGGCCGCCAAAGACGGTCCAGCCCGGGTTTCCCTTTTATGACAAAGAGTCACCGGAAGCCGCTAGTCTCGATCCCGCCCTGGAAGAGTTTCTCCAGGTAGGCGACGCGCCGGTGGTCTTTACGCTAGGCACTTCGGCTGCCTTGGATCCCGGCACATTTTTTCAAGAGACTTTGCAGGCGCTAGGCGAGTTGGATGTGCGAGCTGTGTTGGTTTCTCCAGCAGCGGAGAGCCTGCCGTCAAACGGGCGAATTGTTTGCCTGCGCTACGCGCCTTATTCAAAACTGTTTTCGCGGGCATTGGTAAATGTCCACCAAGGCGGGATCGGAACCACCGCTCAGGCCCTGCGAGCGGGCCGGCCCATGCTGGTGGTTCCATACAGCCATGACCAACCGGATAATGCGGCCAGGGTAGAACGGCTCGGAGTGGCTCGGGTGCTCTCGCGTTCTCGTTACAGGAAGAAAGCGATCGTCAAAACGCTGCGGCAACTGATCGACGACAAGAATGCAGCCGCGATTGCGGAAGCTGCGGGTACGGCGATCCAGCGGGAGGATGCCGTGGGCGTCTCTTGCCGATTCATTGAAGGGGCGCTTCGATGATCGATTCTCTGAAACCAGAGTTGCGCAGGCTCGCCGATCCGCTGCGGGCAGCACCCATGCAGGCGTACATGAAATCGGCAATGCCTTACTATGGCGTGCCTACACCGCCGCTGCGCTTACTTTGCAAACGGCTTTTCAACGAACATCCGTTGTCAACGGCAACAGAATGGCGCGCTGCTTGTCTCGCTCTCTGGCGTCAAGCGGAATTTCGCGAAGAACGCTATGCCGCGATCTCACTCACCGGTCATCCCCTCTATCGATCCTGGCAAACGCTGGCGACTTTACCGATGTACGAGGAGATGATCGTCACGGGCGCCTGGTGGGACTACGTGGACACCATCGCCACCCACCAGTTGGGCGGGCTGCTGCAATCATATCCCGAGAAAATGCGCGCAAAAATGCTGCAGTGGAGCCGTTCCCGCAATCTTTGGAAACGACGCAGCGCCATCCTCTGCCAGCTTCATTT
>JAYUJG010000379.1:0-18172 GCA_043765355.1 Acidobacteriaceae bacterium
CGTCGACTTTCCCAACACCGTGATGGCCACGGGGCAGAGCCACATCACCGTGGGCAGTGACGGGGTGAAAGACGTCCGCGTCGGGATGAGCGGGCAAACGCCGCCGAGCACGCGCGTGGTGGTCGACTTGGAAGACGCCGCGAGCCGCCAGCACGAACTGGTGGCGGGCCCGGATGGCAGCTTCGCGCTTACGATTCACGACGCCGTGGTGGCTCATGGCCAGCCGGTGCCGCTTGTAAAGAGCGCCGTGAAGCCGTCTGCAAAGACGGTGGCCGTGAGTACAGCGCCAAAACTGGTGCTGGCTTCGGCTTCGACATCTTCGGTCCCGGCTGCGGCCGTCGCCGACAACAGCGGCAAAGCGTCGGAATTTGCCTACGTCGAGCCCAAGTATTCAGTAAAGGACGACAAGACTGCCCAGCCAGCCGTGAAGGCTGAGGAAGCAGCGAGCCGCTTTAGCGACAAGACGGCGGCGGAGCTTGTGGCCATCAACACCCCTGCCAATGCAGCCATGGGACAGAGTGCCGGAACCGGGGCAACCATCCAGCCGGCAGTGAACCTGGCAGCCGAGCAGAAAGTTCAGATGGAACAGAAGCCGGCCGCGAACGGCGCCAAATATACCGGCGAGCCCATCTCGGTCAATTTGAAAGATGTCGACCTGAAAGACTTCTTCCGTCTGATCCACGAGATCAGCGGATTGAACGTTGTGCTCGATCCGGCGATCCACGGCAACCTGACCATTGTGCTCGATGATGTGCCGTGGGATCAGGCGCTGGACATCGTGCTCAAGAACAACGATCTTTCGCGTCAGCTGGACGGCAATGTGCTTCGCATCGCCGCGGTCGAAACCTTGCGCAAAGAAGCCGAGGGACGCCGCGCTCAAATCGATGCCGAGGCATTGGCGGTCGATAAAGTCAGCATTACTCGCTTCCTGAGCTACGCACACTCCAAGGACTTGTTGCTGCCGATCAAGAAATTCCTGAGTCAGCGCGGCGATGTGGTCGCCGATGAACGGACGAACTCGCTGATTGTCTCCGACATTCCGGGAGTTCTGCCGCAGATTGATCGCATCATTCAGCAGATGGACCGCAAGACGCAGGAAGTCGAAATCGAAGCGCGCGTCGTGGCTGCCACCCGCAGCTTCGCTCGCGACATCGGCGTGCAGCTCGGTCTGGGCTGGGGCAACGGCACCACCGGAATTGGCGGCGTGAACAAGGTTGGAACCTCGCCGATCATCGTCGGCGGCGGCGCCGTACCGAACCCGTTGTATCCGGTCGTTGGTACACCCGCAACAGGGACACAGATTCCTTTGTTCTCGAACCTGGGGGTACCCGGTCCTACCAGCGGTCTGCAGTTCACGAACTTTTCGAACAACGTCAGGCTCGACGTTATCCTTTCCATGGCCGAGTCGCGCGGCTTGTTGAAGGTTCTTTCCCGTCCGCGCATCGTCACCCAGAACAATATTCAAGCAGTAGTAAAACAGGGTACGAAAATACCGATTGTGACCTCGGCGCAGTTGGGTGGTCCACCGACCACGACCTACGTGGACGCTTTCCTGCGGCTGACGGTGACTCCGCAAATCACGTCGGAAGGCACCATCTTCCTCAACGTGGATGTGGAAAATACTTTGCCTGACTTTGGACACGCCGATCAATCTGGTAACCCAGCCCTGATCACACAGCAGGCCACCACGCAAGTGTTGGTCACCGACGGCGGCACGGTTGTGATTGGCGGTGTCATCCAAACTCAGAACACGCTGTCCGTAGGGCAGGTGCCGCTACTCGGAGATATTCCGTACCTCGGCAATCTGTTTAAGCACCGATCAGTGCAAACCTCGAACCAGGAGTTAATCTTCTTTATAACTCCGCGCATCATTCAGACCTAGGCGCGAAGTCAGAATAGCTCAAGCCGCCGGCTTTCTCGGAGAACCCGCCGAGAGACCGGCGGTTTTTGTTTCATTCTCAGTTCTCAGTTAGTTTGGATCGATCTTTTTGTCTTGGGTTGCCCGCCGTCTCTTTTTTTCGCGCCCGCCTTTTTTCGGCTCGGGACTTGAGTGCAGCAGAACTGAGAGCTCTTGCTACACTTCTCGAGATGGATCACGCTGGCCGCTTGCGTCGTCTTCGACTTGAGCTTAAAGAGAACGATCTCGACTTCCTGCTCGTGACGCATCTTCCCAATATCCGCTATCTCTGCGGTTTTACCGGCAGCGCGGCCGCCTTGCTGGTCTCGGATCGGGCTTCTCTCCTCTTTACCGACGGACGCTACAGGACGCAGGCTAGAGAGGAGGCGAAGGGCGCGAGCATTGTGGTCGCTCACAAGTCACCCGTGGTGGCTGCGGCGGAGTGGCTGGCCGGGCAGCGGAGAAGGACATCGCCGCCATCCGTCGGCATCGAATCGGAATCGATCACCGCCGGTATGCGCGACCGGCTCGCGGCTGTGCTGAAAGGGAAGGCACGCCTGCGCTCGTCGGCACCGCTGGTCGAGCGGGGCCGCATGGTCAAAGACGCGGCCGAGATACTGCGCATCCGGCAGGCGGTGCAGTTGGGCGCCAGTCTGTTCCGCGTTGCTTGTAAGAAAATTCGGCCCGGTGTCACCGAGATGGAAGTGGCCGCAGCCGCGGAATTTGAGGCGCGTCGCGCGGGAGCCGAGGGCATGGCGTTCGCAACGATCCTGGCGTCCGGAGCCCGATCAGCGATGGTGCATGGGCACGCGTCAAGCGCGCGCATTCCGCGGCGCGGGTTCGTGGTCTGCGATTTTGGTGTTATACTCGCCGGTTATTGTTCCGATCGCACCCGGACCGTGCATGTCGGCAAGCCTTCGCTGGAGGCTCGGGAGCTGTATGAGGCCGTGCTAGAGGCGCAACTGGCGGCCATCGCAGCGATCGGTCCCGGAGTGAGCGCGGGCGAGGTCGATGCGGTCGCGCGTGGCGTGCTTCGACGGCGAAAGCTGGCCCGGTACTTCACCCATTCCACCGGGCATGGTTTAGGATTAGAGATACACGAGTCGCCCCGGCTGGCAGCGGGACAGGCCCAGAAACTAGAGCCGGGAATGGTGATTACGATCGAGCCCGGCGTGTACGTTCCGGGAAAGTGGGGCGTGCGGATCGAAGATGTGGTGGTGGTGACGTCTTCGGGATGCGAGGTATTGACGCCTGCGGACAAAGAACTGGTGGTTATTTGATGAGTCGAAGGTTAGCGAATCGATTTTCCCGTAGAGACGCGGCTTGCCGCGTCTCCGCCGCAGAGTGAGACGCGGCAAGCCGCGTCTCTACAGAGAACGACAATCAAAGCGGAACCCGTCGTATCCATGAATCAAAAAGAGCTGAAAGAACTCATCGAGTTCTTAATCGAAAAAGACATTGCCGAGTTTGAACTGGAGCGCGGCGACGTCAAGGTAAAGATCAAGCGCGCCGCCGAACCGTCTCACGTGGTGTTGGCCGATTCGCGATATATCGGGGTGCACCCGGCTCTGGCGGCGGCTGCGCCGTCGTCCTCCGTGCCCGCCCGGGTCGATCTGGCGGCCGCGGCGTCTGAACCGGCGGAAGTCTTGCACATCGTGAAGTCGCCGATCGTCGGTACGTTTTACGAATCGCCGTCGCCCGGGTCCCCGCCCTTTATTAAAGTCGGCGATAAGCTCGAAGTCGGCCAGGTTTTATGCATTGTGGAAGCGATGAAACTGATGAACGAAATCGAATGCGACATGGCCGGAGAACTGGTCAAGAAGCTAGTAGGCAACGGCCAGCCCATCGAGTACGGCCAGGAACTGTTCGCGCTGCGGCCGGCGAAATAGAAAAACGGATCGGGTCATCTGGTGATCGGGCCATCGGGTGATCGGACCCCGGATCGGGTTTCATACGGACCGATCAACCGACCACCCGATGAACCTAGGATCGGGACCCCAACACAACATGTTCAAAAAAATTCTGGTGGCAAATCGCGGCGAGATTGCCCTGCGCGTCATTTGCGCGTGCAAGGAACTGGGCATCCGTTCGGTCGCGATCTACAGCGAGGCCGATCGGAACTCGCTGCATGTGCGTTTTGCCGACGAAGCGATCTGCATTGGTCCGCCGCAACTGGCGCAGAGCTATCTCAATATTCCGGCGGTGATCAGCGCGGCGGAAATCGCGAATGTCGACGCGATTCATCCCGGTTATGGACTGCTTTCGGAAAACGCCAACTTTGCCGCCGTCTGTGAAGCGTGTCACATCAAGTTCATTGGGCCGACTCCCGATGTGATTCGCCTGATGGGCGAAAAAGAAAAGGCCCGCGCCGCGATGAAGCAATACGGCGTGCCGATTCTCCCCGGTTCCGATGGCGTGGTTGCATCCGAAGAAGAAGCGCTGGAGTGGGCGCGGAAGGTTGAGTTTCCGGTCATCCTGAAGGCGACGGCGGGCGGCGGCGGGCGCGGCATGAGAATTGTGCGCAACGAAGATGAGTTGCCCAAGCTGTACCGTCAGGCGCAGTCGGAGGCTTCGGCGGCCTTCGGCAACGGCGACCTTTATCTCGAACGCTACGTCGAGCGTCCGCGTCACATTGAATTTCAGATACTGGGGGACGAGCACGGCAACGTCGTCAGCCTTGGGGAGCGCGAGTGCTCGATTCAGCGGCGTCACCAGAAGCTGCTTGAAGAATCGCCGTCGGTGCGGGTGACGCCTGAACTTCGGGCCGAGATTGGCGGGATTCTGAGCAAGACGCTGAGCGCGGTCGGCTACCACAACGCCGGCACCATCGAGTTCCTGATGGATCAGCAGAAGCGACTCTATTTCATCGAGATGAACACGCGCATCCAGGTGGAGCATCCGGTCACGGAAATGGTCACGGATGTCGATCTGGTAAAGAGTCAGATCATGATCGCTGCGGGAGCGAAGTTGGACGAGGTGTTGCAGGGGCCCATCGTGCATCGCGGACACGCCATCGAATGCCGCATCAACGCCGAGCACCCGGAGAAGTTCACGCCCTCGGCGGGAAAGATCACGACGTTCAACCCTCCGGGAGGAACGGGCGTGCGCATCGACACGGCCGCGTATGCCGAGGGCACGATACCTCCTTACTATGATTCGCTAATTGCGAAGCTGGTGGTGCGGGGCAAGGATCGCAGCGAAGCCATCTCACGCATGAGCCGCGCGTTGGGAATGTTTATCGTGGAGGGGATTTATACGACGATCCCGCTGCATCGCCGGATATTGGCGGACCCGGAATTCCGGGCCGGGGACTTCGATACGGGATTTATCGAACGGTTCCTGGCGAAAAAAGAGTCGGCGGGCTGACCCCAGTCATCATTGGCTAGAAGTTAGGGACGCCGGGTAGGGCGAAACCATCAGGAATGGGGTGTCCGTGAAACCGACCGCAATTCTCACGCTGCTTTTTCTGTTTGGCGGTTAATCAATAGCCGCTTGCGCCCAGACCCACGATCCCAAGGACGAAATTCCGATCGAACGTTGTGACCGGCTGCCGGTGGTGACGATGAAAGTCGCGGGAGAAAATCGGCGCTTCCTGCTTGATACTGGTGCCACTACGATCCTCAATCTGAAATCATTCACGATGGGCGAGTCGAAGCAGATCCACATCGAGTCGTGGAGCGGAAGGGCGGCCACCAGTTCGCTCGAAGTCTTCCTGCCGGAGGTGGAACTGGGCAAGCACACACTACGCAACCTCAGACTCCCGGCCATCGATCTAAGCCCGATCGGCAAGGCGTGCGGAGGACAGATCGACGGCATCCTGGGAGTGGATTTGCTCGATCTGATGGGGATGACCATCGATTTGAAGCGGCGCATTGCGGTTCCCGCGGGTGAGTCGGTCGATTCCGCCAGAACGTTTGCGGAAATGGAAGGGGGCATGGACTTCTGCATCGTGGCGTTTAATCAGGGCGACGCGAAGAAGATTGTGGAGTGCTTTGATCCGGAGATCATTCTGTATACCCCGCACGGAGAGTTTCGCGGACGCGAACAGGTGATGAGCTACCTGACGGACCGCTTTTTCAAGTTTGCTCCCAAATTGCGCTACGAGATGAAGCCGCATGACGTGCGTACTTTCGGCGACGCCTTGTGGTACTCCTATGATTTCGAGATCGACACGCCCGTGGAGCACATGGCCGGACACGGAATGTCGATGTGCCGCAAGGCCGCCGGAGGCCGCTGGCACATCCTCAATATGCACGATTCGTTGCGAGATCCCGCGACAGCCGCAGTCGACCCGGTACACTGATCGGGGATTGCAAACTCGGGAATCCCTTTACAACGTCATGATTTCGCTGCCGCGCCTTTATCCCATCCTGGACAGGTCGTGTTTCCGCAACAACGGCAGTTTGCTCGAAGCCGCTTGCGAACTCGCATTGGCCGGCTGCACCCTGCTGCAATACCGCAACAAGTCTGGCAGCGCCCGCCAAATTCTGGACGATGCGCGCGAGCTTAGGATGCACCTCGGAGCAAACATCAGACTCATCATGAACGACCGCGCCGACCTTTGCCTGGCGGCGGGGTGCGATGGACTTCACGTAGGGCAGGACGATCTGTCACCCGAGGCGGCTCGGCGCATCATCGGAAGAGGGCCTGATCGATGGCTTGGCGTCTCGACGCATACTCCCGAACAACTGGCGGAGGCCGATCAAACTGGGGCCGACTATCTTGCCATCGGTCCGGTCTTTGCGACGAGCAGCAAGGCCAACGCCGATCCGGTTGTCGGGCTCGACGGTCTGCGCCGGGCAAGGGCACTGACGCCTAAGCCGCTGGTTGCAATCGGCGGAATTACGCGAGCCAACGCGCGCTCCGTCATTGATGCGGGGGCGGACTCCGTAGCCGTTATATCCGACTTGCTACGGGATACCGGCAAATCAGCAGAAGAATTCTTGAAGGTTCTAGGGTAAAGTTGAAACGCTAAAGTTGAAATGCTCTTGCTACGGATGCTGATTCCCGTAGAGACGCGGCTTGCCGCGTCTCTGGCGGCGTAGTGGACGATGCCGGCGGAGATGGGGCAATCCCTGTCCTACGGTTGGAGTTTTTTAGAATGCTAGGAGGTTCGTGACCACGAACGTGCAGCCCCCGGTTCCCGCCTCGAAATCCAACGGTCCAGCCGACGAATGGACGCGCCATACGCTTCAGGACAAAGAGCTCGTGCAGGGTCTCGGCCTGACCAGCGCGACCATGCTGGTGATGGGCTCAATGATCGGCTCCGGCATCTTTATTGTGTCTGCCGAAATCTCTCGCGAGGTCACCTCGCCGGCGCTGCTGATTGGCGCGTGGCTGATCACCGGCTTTCTGACGATTGTCGGCGCGCTGATGTATGGCGAACTCGCTGCCATGATGCCGCGCGCTGGCGGCCAGTATGTTTATTTGCGCGAGGCACTCGGTCCGCTCTGGGGATTTCTTTACGGCTGGACTCTGTTCCTGGTCATTCAGACTGGCACAATCGCCGCTGTCGGCGTGGCGTTTGGAAAATTCCTCGGCATCTTCTGGCCGGCGGTTGCCTCCACCAATTGGATCTTTCACCTCTGGAGCGTGCCGAAATTCACGGTTGGCCCCATGGTTCTTGGCGGGATGGAAGTGGGACTCAATACACAGAACCTTGCCGCGATCCTGGTGGTCGTCACGCTCTCGATCATCAATATTTTCGGGGTGAAGACGGGCGCTTTCATCCAGAACATTTTCACCCTCGCGAAAGTTTCGGCGCTGCTCGGGTTGGTTATCTTCGGAGTCCTACTGGGCAGGAACGCCCACGCGATCGCAGCGAATTTCGGCGCAAATTTCTGGACTAATTCCAGCCTTGGCACCCTGCATGACGTTGGCGGCGGCGTCTTGGTTTCGACCCTGACGGCGTTGGCAATCGCGCAGGTCGGGTCGCTGTTTTCCGCCGACGCCTGGAACAACGTTACGTTCACTGCGGGGGAAGTGAAGAATCCGAGCCGGAATCTGCCGTTGTCGCTGGCGCTTGGAACTGGCGTGGTGATTGCGCTCTATATCGCGTGTAATTTTATTTATCTGAGCGCGCTGCCGCTGGTGGGCAGCCCGACGGGAACGACTCTGCTGGAGCGCGGCATCCAGTTTGCGAAAGAAGAGCGAGTGGGCACCGCCGTGATGACGCAGATGTTCGGTTCGATCGGTGGCAAACTCATGGCCGTGGCCATCATGATTTCGGGCTTCGGCTGTTGCAACGGCCTGATTCTTGCGGGGTCGCGCGTTTACTACGCCATGGCGAAGGACGGCCTGTTTTTTCGCAGCGTGGCCAAACTACATGCTACCCACAAGACGCCTGCGGTTTCATTGATGGTGCAGATGGTTTGGACGTGCGTGCTCTGCATCTCAGGCAGTTACGGCCAGCTTCTGGACTACATTATTTTCGCAGTGCTCGTGTTCTACGTTCTGACGATTGTTGGGCTGTTCGTATTGCGGCATACTCACCCTGAGGCCGAGCGCCCCTACAAGGCTGTCGGGTATCCGGTGCTGCCTGCGATCTATATCGTGATGGCTTTGTTTATCGACATTGTGCTGTTACGCTACAAACCGCAATACACTTGGCCGGGACTGATCATCGTGCTGCTGGGCATCCCGGTGTACTACATCTGGCGGCCGCGGACCCAGACGAGTTAGCTTTCACTGACAGGAGAGACGCAACGCATGACTGACCTCTTTGCGAAAAAGCCACTTGATCTGCTGATCAAGGAGGCGGAAGAGACTGGCAGCCACAGCCTGAAACGCACGCTGGGAGTATTCCAGTTAACTGCGCTCGGAGTGGGCGCCGTGATCGGAGCCGGCATCTTCGTGCTGTCTGGGCTGGGTGCCCACTACGCTGGCCCGGGGCTGATGCTTTCTTTCGTGCTCTCCGGCTTGGGCTGCGCGTTTGCGGCGCTCTGTTATGCGGAATTTGCGGCGATGATCCCGCTTGCGGGCAGCGCATACACCTACGCCTACGCCACGCTGGGCGAAATTTTTGCCTGGATCATCGGGTGGGATCTCACTCTTGAATACGCCATGGGCGCGAGCACGGTGTCGTCCGGTTGGTCGAATCACTTCATCGAACTGCTGAACATCTTCCACATCAAGATGCCGCTCTGGCTGGCCTACGATCACTGGACCGGGCTGCATACGGCGGAAAATATCGTTGCCCGCCAGATGGCGCAGATATCCGATTCCACGCTGGTGCCGGGCACGCAGGCTTTTCTGGACCGGGTGACGGCGATGGTGGCAACCCCATCGCCAGAGTTGTTGCAGAGATCTCACGATTTGTTAAGCGCGCCGCACCTGTTCGGTTATGAAATCGGCGTGAATCTGCCGGCATTTATAATTGCGCTGGTGATTACCGCGATTCTCGTCATTGGCATCAAAGAGAGCGCCCGCTTCAACGCCACGATTGTTGTGATCAAGGTCGCGGTTGTACTTTTTGTGATTGGTCTAGGCGTCCGCTACGTCAGCGCCAGCAACTGGGGAACGGATTGGGCGAGTTTTGCGCCGTTTGGATTCTCGGGCATTGGCGCAGGCGCGGCCTACATTTTTTTTGCTTACATCGGATTCGACGCTGTTTCGACCACCGCGCAAGAGGCGAAGAATCCGCAGCGCGATCTCCCGATCGGAATCATTGCATCTCTTCTGATTTGTACGGCACTGTATATCGCGGTGGCGGCGGTTCTGACGGGAATGGTGCCGTGGCGTGACGTGAACATCGAAGCGCCTATCGCCCGCGCATTCCTCGATCGTGGACTCACGGGTGCATCCCACATCATTACGCTGGGCGCGCTGGCTGGCCTCACCAGCGTGATGCTGGTCATGTTACTCGGACAGACGCGAGTGTTGTATTCGATGGCCAACGACGGCTTGTTGCCGAAGAAATTCTTCGCGGCGATTCACCCGCGGTTCCGGACGCCCTGGAAGAACACAATTCTCGTCGGCTTTCTTGCGGCAATCGTGGGCAGTCTGACTCCGATTGACGATATCGGGAAAATGGTGAACATCGGAACGCTGCTGGCTTTCGTGATTGTCTGTATCGCCATCCTGGCTATGCGGCGTACGAACCCCGGCCAACCTCGGCCTTTCCGTACACCGTGGGTGCCGTTTGTGCCGGTCATGGGAATTCTGTTCAACGGCTACATGATGTACAAACTGGGCTGGGTTAACTGGGCGCGACTGATCATCTGGCTGGTGATTGGAATGGTGGTCTACTTCACCTATAGCCGGAAACACAGCCGAGTGCAGGCGGCGCTGGAAGGCCGCAAGACACCATAAGCATGCTGGCTGCAAAGGCGCGGCTTGCCACTTATCTCTGCGTGCACCATCTTGGACGGGCGGGACGCCGGTCGCTCCATTACTTGTTATTCTTCCTGTGTCTTGCGAGCAATTGCCGTCACCAGCCTGCGAGGAGAGAAGCGCACGGATTGTGCCACCAGCCAATTCTTGAGGCCTGAGATCACTACCGGCTTTCCCGCTGCAAACGCGCGATAACCATCTTCGGCAACAGTGCTTGCGTCCATTGATCCCATCTTGAGCAGTTTCATGCCGGTCGCATTGGCGCGCTTGTGGAACTCAGTGGTTGTCGCGCCCGGGCACAGGCAGGTTACGGTGACGCCCGTGCCTTGCAGTTCATTCGCCAGCGCTTCGGAAAAATGCAGTACGTAAGCCTTAGTCGCAAAATATACGGCCATCAGCGGCCCGGGCTGAAACGCCGCGGTGGACGCCACATTCAGAATGCCTCCGCCCTGGCGTTCAGTCTTCGCCCTCTCGATCATCATCGGAAGATAGAGCCGCGTGAGGTGGGTGAGAGTCGTGATGTTGAGTTGAATCTGGCGAAGACATTCTTCGAGATCGTTGTCGGCGAATAAGCCGTACAGCCCAAATCCGGCGTTATTGACCAGCACATCGACTTGGATATCGGCGCGCGTGGTTTGATCGAGAACGTAGGCGGATGCTCCTGGCTCGGTCAGGTCGACGGCGAGAATTAGCGAGCGCGTACTGTGGGCCTTCTCGAGTTCGGATGCGAGCTGACGCAGTTTGTCGGCGCTGCGCGCGACCAGGACCAGGTTGTAGCCTTCGCGCGCGAAGATGCGCGCGAATTCAAGTCCGATGCCGAAGGAGGCGCCGGTGATGAGAGCGGTTTTGTGGTCGGGAGGGGACATTTAGCAGTCAGCATTTGACATGTAGCCAACTAAGAAAGCCGTTCCGAAGATTACCTGTTCCGTGTGGAGCGGACACTCTTGTCCGCTGCCTTTGGCTTTGATTTTTTCTCGGGGATCTCGCCGGCCAAAGCCCGGAACGAAACCCAGAACAACACCAAGATCAAAAGCGGCGTACAAGAGTGTCCGCCCCACACGGCCGCAGATAGATCAGACTAAGGCTGGTTCTACTTCGTAGATCGAATGCCACGAAGTGGCGGCCTTCAATTTCTCGTTGACGTTGTGAATGTTCTTGACGCCTTCGGTTTCAAGCCATGTACGGAACGCCGCTGCGCCCTGCTTGGCGTAGATTGGGATGCCATCTTTCCACGTCGCCCGCCCGCAGAGAACGCCGTTGAACTTCACGCCGGATTCTCCCGCCAGTTCGAGCGTCTCGCTGAATTCCGCGTTGCTGACACCAGCCGAAAGATAAATGAAGGGCTTGGTTGCGACCGCCGCCGCCTTGTGGAATAAGTCAATGGCTTCCTGCTTCGTGTATGCCTTCTGGCCTCCAAACGATTTCGTGCCTTCGACGTACTTCATGTTCACCGGCACTTCGACCTTTAGTACGTCGACGCCGTAGCGCGGCTTGCTGAATTCGCGCATGGCTTCAGTGACAATGTGAGGTTTCTTTTTGGCGTACTCCAAACCTTTTTCGTCCGCGCCTTCCTGGTAGCCGACGAACTCGAGGAAGTACGGGATGTCGTTGGCGCGGCATTCGTCGCCGATGCGCTCAACCCACGCGTGCTTCTGGTCGTTGACTTCTTTGGGATCAAAGGGCGTGTAGTAGAGCAGAATCTTGAGGCAATCGGCGCCCGCTTCTTTTAAGCGGCGGACCGACCAGTGATTCAGCAGATCGCCGAGGCGTCCAGGTCCGGTCTTGTCGTAGCCGGTTTTTTCATAGGCGAGCAGCAGGCCGGCGTTTTTGGCGCGGCGCTTCGAAGCGGGCAGGCCCCACTCGGGGTCGAGAAGAATGGCGCTGGCATGAGGAGTGAGAACCTCGCTTACCAGAATCTTGAATTCTTCCATCATCGCGTCGGAAATATCGCCGCCTTTTTCCTTGGCGAGCGACTTCTGCAGCGAGCCGCGCTGATCCATGGCCGCGGCGGCGATCACGCCACGTTCGTTCGATACGGCTTTCATTCCGGCTAGTTTGCCGGGGGTGAGCTTCATACATCCTCCTATGACTTCAATGTGATGCGTAATTCTAAACTACCGGGCTCGCGATGAGAAAATTCCGATTGAACCCGTCGAGAGTTGGCATGATCACAGGCAGGAGCGGTTTCGCTTGGCCCGGACGGGGCATAACCCCATCACCACACGAAACGCTACTGACGTAGAGCCAGCTTTCCTAGAATCGTCTGCTGTTTGGCGATCAGCGACTGGATGCCTTGCCGTGCCATCGACATCATCTTGGCAAGTTGAGCGTCGTCGAAAACCTGGTGCTCGGCGGTCGCCTGTAGTTCTACTATTTTGTTGCCCGCTGTCATGACGAAGTTCATGTCCACGTCGGCGCGGGAGTCTTCTTCGTAGTTGAGATCGAGAAGAACTTCGCCGTCCACGATGCCGACGCTGATCGCGGCCACAAAATCTTTGATCGGTGCCGAGGACAAAGTTCCCGCATCGATCAGCCGCTGTAGAGCGAGGCCGAGCGCGACGAATGCCCCGGTGATCGAGGCCGTGCGCGTGCCGCCGTCTGCTTGAATCACGTCGCAATCGATCCAGATCGTGCGCTCGCCGAGACGCTTCAGATCGGCGACCGCGCGCAGCGAACGTCCAATGAGCCGCTGAATTTCCTGGGTGCGCCCGCTTTGCTTTCCCTTGGCGGCCTCGCGTGCACTGCGTGTCAAGGTCGAACGAGGCAGCATGCCATACTCGCCAGAGATCCATCCCTTGCCTGAGTTGCGCATGAACGATGGCACCGATTCTTCAACTGAGGCGGTGCAAATGACGCGGGTATTGCCCATCTCGATGAGCGCGGAGCCCTCGGCCGTCGAAATGAAGTCGGGAATAATGTTGACGGGACGAACCTGTTCAGGAGTGCGATTGTCGCTGCGAAAGATCATGTTGGGGAATTCTAAATGATGCGGAGGTGTGGACGATGGGCTGCGAGCTTTGAGCCATGAGCCATGAGCTGCGAGCAATCGGTTGCTCATAGCTCATAGCTTGCGGCTCATGGCGTAAGGCTTTCAGCTATTCTCACTGACTCGCCGCTTGCACCAGCGCCGGCACGTCGAATGAGTCGGTCAAGTCCGCGTGTCCCGCGAGCGTGTCGCGCGTCTTGCCTTCCACGAGGATGTTCACGCGATGAACTCCCGGTACATTGACGGCCAGAGTTTCGACCAGCGAGTTCACGGTGAGCTGCTCGCTCAGAATGCCGGAGCGATGCTGGTCGGCGAAGGCGGCGTTCAGATCGATGACGGCTGCGCCTGGAGCGGCCAGATAAATGCTGTGAATGTCGGCTGCGGGGGCGATTGGATGAGCTGCGCCCGGTTGCTGGTAGATGCGCAGCAGCGTGCGCAGTAATTCTTCCGCACGTTGCTGGCGTCCGCCGGGAAGAGGGATTTGTGCTGAGCGGGCGCGGAGCACCCCCGACGCGTCGTCGGCAACGTAGAGAGTTACGGTTTCTGTTGGGCCCGAAGTTGGTGGAGCTACGGGAAAAGCGTCGGCTTCGGAATATGCAAATTCGCGCGCTTTCAGGCGCATGTGTCGAACGTAGATTCCCATGGAAATGACGAGGGCCAGCAGTACGGAGACGCCGATCAGAAGATGGCGCGGGATCATGGCTTTGCTCCCAGGGCGGTAGCTACAGTAGAAAGAGTAGAAAGTGTGACCTCGGCGGCTAAAGCCGCAGTCAAAATAGTGCGTTTACCGCAGCGCTGAAGCGCTGCGCCACCCAAAGTCGAGGCACGGAAGGTCGAGGCACGCAAAGTCAAATGCAGCATCAGGTCTTGCGCAGCCTGCGCACACTTCATTGTTGAACCCCGAGCCGGTCGCGAACGGAGGCCACGGCGTCGGCAATCGCCGAGGCGGCTCGTTGCTGATAGTTGGCGGAGGTCAGGTCGGCGATGCCCTCCGGGCCGGGTGCAAGTTCGACCGCGACCGCCGGCATGAAGACATTGTTCAGCGGCCGTAAGGATGCGGAAGATGCTCGCGCCGGAAATTCACGCTTCCGCAACTCGGCAACGATTGCGGCGGATACGATGCGGCTGATTGGCAAAGCCGGCGCTTGAGCTGCGTTCCATGCGTGAAATGTTCCTTTGCTCGCGCCTTCTACCGGAAGCAGAGCGGTGTAAACTCGTGCACCGTTTCCTTGGGAATCCGCATGCAGGCTGATATAGATTCCGGCGCGCGCCATGTTCGCGGCCGACGCGCGCTGATCGGCACTGGAACTGGTATCGCCGTCGCGCAGCAAGGCCACTGCGAAGCCTCGAATTTCCAGTTCGTGACGCAGCAGGCGCGCGAATCCCAGCGTGATGTCTTTTTCGGCCAGTTTGTCGGTCAGCGCGGCACCGCGTTCGTCGCCACCGTGCGCGGGATCGACGACGGCTAGTATGCGATGCGGTGCACTGGCGTTGATAGTGCCGGCGACGTTGCCTATGCCCGCGTCGCCGCCCGCCGCTGAAGTCTCATTGGGTGGAAGCGGCGTCGGATTCGGCGTTCCGGTTTCCACGGGGCTGGGTGTATTGCCGGGTGTTTTCGCAGGCGGGTTCTGTGAAATTGTGGAGACGACGATCGTCTTTCGGTTGTTGTTGAACGTGGCCAGCAGCGGCGCGTTTGCGGCGACGACCACTTCCGCTTCACCGTTGTTCTCGGAGTAGACGGCCTGCGTGATGACCTTGTTGTCGAAAGAAACAAGCTGGTTTCCCGGAGCCAGAACCGGATCTCGCTTGAAGACCATGTGCAGCTTTCCCGGCTCGGTGGAAATGGTCGGGTTCACCGGCCCGCTAAAATTCAGTGTCAGTCGCGGCGGGTTGGTTGCGTCGAGTTGGAGACTAACTTGTATGCCGACATCACCGACGAACAACCGGCGCGCTGGTTCACGAAAGCTGACCGCAGCTCCCAGGAAGTGGGGCAGAAATGCGCTCAACGAATTTAGCGGAACCAATCCGCGGGAATTTTCAACCAGGAATGGCGCGGTGAAATCGAAGTCGTGCCCGCCAATCCTGGCGCGTGTTTTCCCCGCCGTGAACTCGGCGTCGACCGCGTTGTAGCGCAGACTCCAACGCTGGCCATTTGACGCGCTGCTGACACGACCCAGCGGCTCCAGCAGTTCGAGCAGGCCGACATATTCGTGCCCCGATCGCTCCAGCACCGGCAGGGTGTAATTGGCGACGGGAGAAAAAACGGAGATGCGCTTTTCGTCGGCAACGGGCGCTGCGGACAGAAAGATCACGCCGGCCAGCAGAATGGCCAGGCAGAACCTGGTTCTCAGTTCCCAGTTCTCAGTTCTCAGTGGGAAGCGGGGCACAGAGAACTGAGAACTGAGAACCGAGAACTGCGGTTTGCTAGTCCAGCGCATAAATCGTCAGGCCACTGAGCAACTTGGGGTAAAAATCGGTCGACTTCTGGGGAAGCACTTCGCCGGCGAAGGCGATGTCGCGAACCTGCTCCATGCGAACCGGATTCATCAGAAAGGCCACCTGAATTGTCCCACCCCGTACCTGGGCCAGCGCTTCACCGGCGTCGCGACAGTAGGAAACATTCTCCTGATTGCGGATCGCTTCTTCAGAAATCTTCAGAACGCCCTCCAGCACACACTTGTGCAACTGCACTACGTCGAGCGACTGCTGGCGCAGAGAAAAGCTTCCAAACGAGCTCGTGCCAATGCCCTTCGGTGAATGGAGCAAGAGCGAACCCTGGGTGGTGACCGCGAGCAGGGCCGTCCCAGCGTGTCCAGCCTGCTGCAAAATCGCAGTGGCCCGCGCGGCGTCGATTCCGGCGTCGACCTCTTCCACGTTGAAAAATCTGCGAGCCTCGGCCTGAAAGTTTGCGGCTGAAAAAGAGGGCAGGCCGAATATGAGCCGGTGCGTCGGCAGAATCACCAGGCCCGGGCGATCCATATCCACAAAAGTCATCATCACCGAATCGTAGGGAGCGAGAGCGCCCGTCCCAGTGTCGGCCACGGCCAGCCGCTCTTTGCGATAGGTCAGCGCGGTTTCATAGCGATGATGGCCGTCGGCGATGATCAACTTGCGCTCGCGCATCTCCTCTTTCACCGAGGAAATGACGGAAGCATCGGAAAGTTTCCAGACACGGTGGACAACGCCGTATTCGTCGGTGACTTCGATGTCGGGAGCCACGTCTGGTTCAAGAAGCGCGTCTACTTTTCCCGCTCCGCTATAGAGCATAAAGATTTGGCCGAAGTGGGCCCGATTGGCGCGCAGCAGGTCGAGCCGGTCGGCCTTGGGCTTGGCTAGAGTCTGCTCGTGGCGAAACACGATGCCTGCGGAGTAGTCCTCAATCTTGCCGAGCGCGATGAAGCCCCGGCGCTCCGCCCGAGTGTGGCTGCCGGGAACGGTAAAGGTTTGCGAATAGCGATAGATCGAAGGCTCGGGGTCACGCCGCAAAACGCCCGTCTGGCACCAGTTCTGGAACGATGCAGCCGCTCGCGTATAGACGTTCTCGACCGCCCCGTCACCCAGCAGATGCTTCCCGAGGATGATCCGTACCAGGTTGTAAGGACTCGCCTCGTAGTAGCTTCCCTGCATCGCGGGAGTGATCTTGTCGTAGGGCTGGGTCACAGCGTTTTGGAGCGGCACCCGCTCGGGGTCGTAGCGCCAAGCTCGAAATGGGGAAATAATTGCCATAGAGGGAAGGCAGAATTGTAGCAGGGCTGATCCCAACACAGGCGGCGGCTCGATCCCCGCCCCGTCCCCGCCCCATCTGGGAGACGCATCTTGCCGCGTCTCCCTCGATCCCAAAGCGCAAAAAGAGTAAAAAAATGCGCATTGTCAAAACCTGGGTTGTGATTACCTGCCGAATCCCAAGGACGCGCACGAAAAGGTGACAACACTTTTTCAGGACTGTGCTAGTATCCGGCTCAGTAGAGATTGTGGTCCGCTTTTCGTGCGGTCGCCTCCTGGCGAGGGGCAGACATAGTGGGGCCTATGTTGTCCGGCAAACAGTTCTCGGCTCGCTTCTCGATCCTTGTGTTCCTGGTTGTTGCCGTGTGTAGCACCCTTCCCGTTCTAGCCCAGAACTCTACCGAAGACGTTCACATTCAGCCCCGCGTACAACCACAGGCTCCGAGCGACCCCGGTCTTGATCAATCGCTCAAGTCCCACAACAAACCCTTCAAAGTAGCCGTGGACATGGTGCTGGTGCCGGTGACGATTACCGACCCCTTGAATCGCCTGGTGACCGGGCTTGATCGCGAGAACTTTACACTTTTCGAAGGTAAAGACGCGCAGGAGATCAAGACTTTTTCTAGCGAAGACGCTCCAGTTTCGATCGGCGTGATCTTCGATATGAGCGGCAGCATGGGCAGCAAGATCGAGCGCGCGCGCGAGGCGGTGGTCGAGTTTTTCAAAACCGCGAACCCGCAAGACGAGTTCTTCATGATCACCTTCGCCGACAAGCCGGAGGAGATCGCCGATTTCACCAGTTCGGTGGACGACATTCAGGGCCGGCTTCTCTACACGGTCCCCAAAGGGCGTACCGCGCTGCTGGACGCCATTTACCTCGGCGTCAGCAAAATGCGACAGGCCAAGTATCCGAAGAAGGCTTTGCTGATCATTTCCGACGGCGGCGACAACCATAGCCGCTACACCGAGGGCGAGATTCGGTCGACGGTTAAAGAGGCCGACATTCTTATTTACGCGATCGGCATCTACGATCATTATTTCCCGACGGATGAAGAACGGCTCGGCCCCACGCTGCTCAGCGACGTCACCGAACTGACCGGCGGACGTGCTTTTACCATTGATAACCCGAACGACCTGGCGGACGTATCCACAAAAATTGGCATCGAGTTGCGCAACCAATATGTCATCGGATACCGTCCAAAGAACCCAATGCACGATGGCAAATGGCGTAAAAT
>JAYUJG010000380.1:0-14016 GCA_043765355.1 Acidobacteriaceae bacterium
CGGGAACCGCCGACCGATTCGACATCCCGTAATAAATCAAAGACAGCGAACCGAGGGCAATCACGTAAGGAACGCGAGCCCATCCATGCGCCAAGAAGACGCCGAGAAACGGGCCGAGATTCAGAAAACCCAGAGCGATGATCGTACCCACCGTCCTTGTCCATTGGAAAGAAAGCACGGCGAAGAAATTCTTGGTGAGATTGTTGACGATGCCGAATGCGCCCTTGGCCCAGCGGAGGGAAATCAGGTCTTCTCCAAATACGTTGCGCTGGGCGAAGCCCGCGTTCTTGACAACCTTGCCCAGTTTCATGTCGTCGAGCACTTCCATGCGCAAGGCTCGATACGTGCCGACTGCGTCGTAGACCGGGTGCCGCACCATGTTGAAAGCGCCCACGCCCATGTGATCGCGAGCTTTGGGATCGGCGACTTTCCAGGGACGGTGTCCGAAAAGAAAGAGCGCCTGGAAGAAAGCAATCATCATTTTCTCTCCAGGATGCTTCATAATCATGCGCGGGAAAAGAACTACGTGATCGGCGCGCTCAGCTTCGGCGTACGCGATGGCGCGTCGCAAGGTGTCGGGCTTGAACAGGACGTCGGCATCGGTGAAGAGCAACCAGTCTCCAGTTGCTTGCTTGCCGGCGGTCCACATGGCATGGGTTTTGCCTAACCAGCCTGCTGGCAACTCTGAAATGTGAATCACCTGCAACCGTGTGGCGCGGGCGCCCGCGCCACACGAACTTGCCACTTCCTCCATAATCTGGCCAGTGCTGTCGGTCGAGCGATCGTTCACGGCAACCACTTCGTAGTTGGAATAGTCGAGCGCGAGCAACTGCTTCAGTGTGGCGCGAATGCTCTCGGCTTCGTTGCGCGCTGGTACGATGATGCTGACTTTTGGTTCGCCATTCGCGGTTGCTGGTCTGCGATCCCATTCCGGCCGGGCGATGTCAGCGACCCGGGGCATACCAAGAGCTGCTTCCACGATGCGTGAGAGCCAGGCTACGGCGAGGATGCCGCCTGCAATCCAATGAAATGCTTGAAGCGTCTGGTAGTGCATTCTGCTAGGAAGATGCTCCTGCGGGAAGTTGCGACGCGGGCGGCGATGCGACCGATGGTTCGCAAACTTTCAGTGCCGGTGCAAATCGCATCCCGTAAAACAGTATGGCAGAAGAAACGCCCATCGCGATCACAGGGAGAATAAAAGCGGTTTGCAGCGAGTGCCGATCGGCAACCCATCCCATCATGGTTGGCGACGGGACGTCTCCAAGAATGTGAATGATGAAAATATTCACAGCGATGGCCGTAGCACGGATGTGGGCGCCCGCCGAGTTGATCACTGCAGCGTTGAGCGGCGAAGTATTCAGCAGCAGAAAAAAAGCGGCTGCCGCGATGGCTGGAACCATGGCGCGGCCTCTGGCAAACAAGGCGACGATCATCACCGGAACACCCAGAGCCATGCTGGCGGCCGAAACCAGATAGTAAGAACTCTTCATGCGAGGCAGTAGATAGTCGCCGAGCCATCCGCCGAGAAGCGAAGCTACGATGCCGTCGCCCACGATGATCATGCCGAAAAGCAAATTCGCGCGGGCCAGCGTGTAGTGACGCTCGCTGTAAAGAAACTGCGGCATCCAGACCTGAATTCCGCCCAGCGAAAATGTCATCGCCGCCATTCCCAGCGTCGCCGTCAGGAACGCGGGATTGCGCGCGAGTCCTAAGATCGTATCGCGCTCGGGAGTTTCCTTGAGAGAATCAAATTGGCCCCGCTTCGGTTCCTTAAGGAAGAGGACCGCAATGGCCAACAGAAATCCAGGCGCGGCCGCGATGTAAAACGGAAATCTCCATCCGTAGTGCGGAGCCAAATTGCCGCCCAGCAGATAGCCCGCGGCTGATCCCACGGGAATTGCCAGATAAAAGACGCCCAGGATGCGCCCGCGCATTTCTTCTCCGAACAGATCGGCGACAAAAGTTGGTGCGATGGTAACGAAAGTCGCTTCACCGATTCCGACCAGCGTGTGGCGAATGAGTAGCTCGGTGTAGTTGTGGGTGAAGGCGGTCAACAGCGTAAGGCCGCTCCAAAACACCGCGCCGAGCACGATGATCAGCTTTCGCGAATAGCGGTCAGCCAGCGGTCCCACAAAGGGCGCGGCAATCATGTAGAAGCCGAGAAAGGCGCTGGTGAGATATCCGATCTGAAGTTTGCTGAGGTGAAACTCGTCCTGGACCAGGGGTTGTACCGCAAAGAGCACGTTGCGATCCGCATAGTTGAGCAGATTGAGCGAGGTGAGGACGAGCAGCGCAGTGCGGGGATAGAGTTTTTGCGGAGGCACGGTCGAGCGAATATAGCATGGCGCAGGCAGGGCTCGATTCGAGTAGCGCCGGCATCCCTTCGACTGCGTTCAGGGCAGGCTCTGCCGGCTGGTCCCGGCGCGTGTCGCCCGCGGATGCATTGCCAATAAACACGCGGCGGGCGAGGACGCCCTCGTGACAGCCACCCGGAACGGCGGCGCTACACAAACCTATCGCTGCTTTTTCGGCCTGGGCCACCTCGCTATTACAACGGTAGAAATTCCTCCTCGGGGACGAAACTCGCCTTCTACTTCCGCCCATACTGGCTTGGCCCAGCGCACTACATCTTCCAAGACCCGATTGACGATGTTCTCCTGAAAAATACCGAGGTTTCGATACGCCTGGAGATATTCTTTCAGCGATTTCAACTCCAGACACAGGCGATCGGGCACGTAGCGGATCACAATCTGGCCGAAGTCGGGCAAGCCAGTTTTCGGGCACACGGATGTGAACTCGGGATCGTCGACGACAATTTCGTATCCGGGAAACTGATTGGGCCAGGTTTCAATTTCCGGGAAATTGTGATCGAGTCCGGCGCTGGCGTGCGCGGAGGTGTAGCGAGGGGTGCGTGGAGGCTTAGTCATCTTAATGTATTGTACCGAGCGGGGTCGTCGTTGGGTCGCTGGTCGTTCGTCGTCGTTGAGAACAAACTGCGTTTTTGTTGATGCAAAGGATCGCGTCGCTGCATCCAATCTGACAAGTCCCCGGCTCGCATTTGGATGCGCCCTGCCACACGTGGATGTTACATTGAGGGGTACGCTGAAGGTTAGACTTTTCTCTGCATGGCATGGAATGGAAACAGTTCGGGACGCCGGCCTCGGCGCTGGTGGGTGACGGCGTTTGCCATTCTGGCGGGCGTGATCGTGCTGGCCGCTTTCGTTACGCGGCGCGATGACGCCATCCTGGTGCGAACGGCCGTGGTGGAGCAGGGCGCGATTCGCAGTCTGGTTTCCACCAACGGTAAGATTGAGCCAGTCAATAATTTTGAAGCCCATGCTCCGGTAGCGACGAATGTACAGCGCGTCCTGGTCCGGGAAGGCGACACCGTCAAGAAAGGGCAGCTTTTGGTCGCGCTCGATGACGCCGACGCGCGTGCCCAAGCGGCTCGCGCCAAGACGCAATTGAAAACCGCGGACGCCGACCTGAGCGCCGCCAGGCTCGGGGGCAACCACGAAGAAGTGCTGAGTCTGGAAGCGCAATTGGTGAAGGCGGCGACCGAACGCGATTCCGCGGCGCGAAATTTGGATGCGCTTAAGAAACTTGCCCAGCAGGGCGCCGCTTCGGCGGGAGAAGTGCGCGATGCAGAAAACATTCTTGTGCGCGCCGATTCGCAACTTACGTTTCTGCGGCAAAAGCAAACACAACGATATTCCAATGCAGAGCTGGCGCGGGTCGAGGCGCAGCGCGCAGAAGCACAAGCCGCCTACGACGCCGCGCAAGACGTGCTGGCGAAATCCAATGTGCGCGCTCCGTTTGACGGCATCGTGTATTCCTTGCCAGCCAGGCAGGGCGGCTTCGTCGCAGCGGGCGATATGCTGTTACAAGTGGCGGATCTGAGAAAGGTGCTGGTCCGCGCTTTTGTCGATGAGCCCGACGTGGGCCGGCTGGCTCCGGGAGATCCAATCGAGATTACCTGGGATGCCGCGCCCGGACGCGTCTGGCGAGCGGTGGTGACGGCCATCCCATCGACGGTGAAATTGCGAGGTTCGCGCAACGTCGGCGAAACCACCAGCATCGTAGATAACAAAGATTTGAAACTCTTGCCGAACATCAACGTAGGCGTGACGATCGTGGCCGCCGAACACGATCACGTGCTGGTGGCGCCGCGTGAGGCGGTCCGCAATGACGACTCGAAGCCCTATGTGTTGCAGGTTGTCGGCCACGAACTGAAACGGCGCGACGTCGAGACTTCCCTTTCCAATCTCACGCAGGTTGAAATCACGCGCGGCCTTGCCGCCAAAGATGTAGTTGCGATCAGTTCGGAAAATGGCAAGCCGATCGGCGACCGCACGCAGGTCAAGTTCTAAATGATCTCAGGAATTTTCAAGATTTTAGTTTCCCTACTGATACTTGTGGGCCTGTTGGCCGCCAGTGTGGCCGACTCCGCCAAAGACATGCTCAGCGCCGGGCGGATCGATGACGCCATTGTGGAATTAAATGGGCGACTCGCATCCGCCCCCTCGGACGCCGAGTCTTCCAACCTGCTGTGCCGCGCTTATTTCACGCTCGAAGAATGGGATCGGGCGGAAATATCATGCCGGAAAGCGGTCGCGCTTGCTCCGGACAATGGCCGCTTCCATCTGTGGCTGGGGCGTGTGTATGGCGAGAAGGCGGATCGCGCAAATTTTATAAGCGCGGCGGGACTGGCCGGCAAGGTCCGTGGAGAATTCGAGCGCGCCGTGCAACTGAATCCGAAAGACGTAGAGGCGCGACTCGATCTGGTGGAGTTTTATATTGCCGCCCCGGGAATTGTTGGCGGAGGCGAAGACAAAGCCCGCGCGCAGGCGAAGTCCATTGCCGTGGTGAATCCTGCCCGTGAACACTGGATCTACGCCCGCATCGCGGAGAAGAAGAAAGACAGCGCTACGGCCGAACGCGAGTATCGCCAGTACATCGATGTCAGCAAGGGCGACGCGGAGGCATGGCTGAACCTCGCTCTTTTTCTGCGGCGCCAGAAGCGAATTGACGAAATGCAGGAGGCCATCGTCAAGCTCGGCCAATCGCCTACGCCCAAGCCCGATGTTCTGGTAGAGGCGGCGGGCATGTTGTATCGCGCCAATCGCAGCTATGCTTTCGCGATCGAGCTCTTGCAGCGATATCTCGACACCGGGCCGGTGGAAGCCGCTCCGGCGTTCAAGGCCCACTATCTTCTGGGCATGTTGCTGGAAAAACAGCGTGACAAAGTGGGTGCCGCGCGCGAGTATCGTGCATCGCTGGCATTGGCGCGGAATTTCGGTCTGGCCCAGCAAGCCCTTAACCGAGTGGCGCACTGAGGATGGCAAGACGCAGCCGGCGTCGGGTGACGCCCCAAACTACTTAACGCCGCTATTACGGTTCGCCTTCGGCACACTACAATTTGTGCTTCCGCAGGCCGGACCTTAGTACAGCCGGTAGCTGCCGAACTGTATGTGGTGAGAGGAGGGGGACGAGATGAAATTTCGATTGCCGCGGCGCTTGCGCTTCCTGCAGCTACCCACTCTGTTGGCGGCCCTACTGGCGATCACAGCTCGCGGCCAAGCGGAACCTCTGCCTTTGGAACGGGCCATCCGGCTCGCGCTCGCGCACAGCTCCGGCTCGGCGATCGCGGCTGCCGATGTGCAGCGGGCCTTCGCCTCCTACCGCGAACTGCGCAACAACTATTACCCGCAACTGAACGCGGGCTCGGGCCTGGGGTGGTCCTATGGTTTCCCCCTGGCCATCGAAGGATCGGCACCGGCACTGGTGAATGTCGGCGCACAAAGTACGGTCTTCAATCCGGCGCAGCACCAGTTCCTGAAGGCGGCGCAGGTTGACTGGCATGCCTCCGAGTTTCAAGACAAAGACCAGCGCAATGGCGTGATTCAAGACGTTGCCCTGACCTATGCCGAGCTGGCGAAGTGGGAGGCCCGGCTCGAGCGATTGCAGCAGGACGAGACTCAGGCGCGACAAATGGAACAAACAGTAGAGGAGCGCGTGCAGGAAGGCGTGGACAGCGCCGTGGATTTAAACAAAGCGAAACTGACGGCGGCCCGGGTGCGTCTTCATCGCGCCGAGGCCCGAGGGTCTGCCGACGTCCTGCGCCGACATCTGTCGACGCTGACCGGTTTGCCGGTTGCCTCGATCGAACTTGCGCCAGAGACGGTGCCGCCGTTGCCGCCGGTCGGAGCGGAAGAAGATCTCGCGCAAAAAGCGGTTGCCGCCAGCCCCGCCATTCAGGTTGCGGAACAGCATTCTCTTGCGGAGGCGATGCGGGCTGCGGGCGAGCACAACGCCCTGCGCCCGTCGATCGATTTCGCCGCCCAGTATGCGCGCCTCTCCAAATTTAATAATTACGATCAGTACTACCGCAAGTATCAGCCGAACAGTGCGACTATCGGAATCGCGCTGCGTATCCCCATTTTCAACGCCAGCCAGCGCGCCCGAGCCGAGGCAGCCGGCGCCGACGCGCTGAAGGCGAAAAAGCAAGCGCAAGCGACTCGCGATCAGGTGGCGGAAGAGACGCTGAAGTTGCAGCGCACCGCCGAGCAACTCGATGCAGCCCGCGAAGTGGCGCAGTTGGAATATCAACTCGCCCAATCGGGCCTCGAAGCCGCCCAAACTCGAGTCGACGCCAAGACAGGCACGATGCACGAATTGGCCGATGCCCGGGTGCAGGCGGCGGAGCGCTATCTGCTTTTCCAGGATGCCGATTTTGATTATCAAAGGGTCCGCGTGAATTTACTTCGGGCTACTGGCGATTTGGAGAAATGGGCGCTGCCAAACGCAGCCTCTACGTCTCCGCAGAAATGACGCTTTGCGGGGCTCCGATTCAGTCAAGCGACGAAGGGACAAAGGAGCGGCAACCACACCGGGCACATAGGGCCACCGAGGATTCCCCCCCGACTTTGCTCAAGATACCCCATCCAATCGATATACGATTGTCGCGGCTTAATGCGCCAAAGCGACGTTCGGCAAGGTTGTTTTGCGGTTTGAGCAACGCTAAGGCACACTTGGACATAAGCTTCCACGCTTTCAACGTCCCCTGAGGGCGTACCTGATTGGTAGCGTCGACGCTGGGCTGTTCGCGTCGAACGAGTGATAAAATAGAGACTCCCAATATGCCATTAAAAACTCTGTTCCTGAATCCGCCTTCGTTTGAGAATTTCGATGGAGGCGCCGGCTCGCGCTGGCCCGCAACGCGTGAGATTGAATCGTACTGGTATCCGGTCTGGCTCGCGTATCCGACCGGCATGCTGGAGGGCGCGCGCCTGCTCGACGCTCCTCCCCACCACATCACGGCGGAAGAGACGATCAAAACCTGCAAGGATTACGAACTCCTGGTGCTGTTTACCAGCACCCCGGGATTCCCCGGCGACGTGCGCATTGCCGAGGCTATTAAAGACGCGAACCCGCACATCAAGATCGCCTTCGTAGGACCTCACGTCAGTGTGCTGCCCGAGAAGTCGTTGATGGAAGCGACCGTAATCGACGTCGTCTGCCGCAAGGAATTTGACTACTCCATCGTCGAATACGCTCAAGGCAAGCCGATCGAAGATATTCTCGGCATTTCTTATCGCAAGAATGGCAAGGTCGTGCACAATGCCGACCGCCCAAGCATCGAGAACCTGGACGCGTTGCCGCATGTGACTGACGTCTACAAACGTGATCTCGACGTCCGGCGCTACAACGTGCCTTTTCTGCTGAACCCGTTCGTCTCTCTCTACACGACACGCGGATGCCCGGCACAATGCACCTTCTGCTTGTGGCCTCAGACTCTCAGCGGACACCCGTGGCGCAAACGCTCCACCGACGACGTGGCGCGTGAAATGGCCAAGGCGAAGGAATACTGGCCCTACGTAAAAGAATTTTTCTTCGACGACGACACTTTCAACCTGCAGAAGGCGCGCACGATTGAATTGTGTGGGAAGTTGAAGCCGCTCGGCCTCACGTGGTCTTCGACTTCGCGTGTCACCACTGACTACGACACGCTGAAGGCGATGAAAGACGCCGGTGCCCGCCTGCTGATCGTCGGCTACGAATCAGGCGATGCCCAGATTCTAAAGAATATCAAAAAGGGCGCGACCATCGAACGCGCCCGTCAGTTCACCAAAGACGCTCACAAGCTGGGGCTCGTTATTCACGGCGATTTCATCCTCGGGCTGCCGGGAGAAACGCGCGAGACCATCAAGAACACGATCGCATTCGCCAAGGAGCTCGATGTCGAAACAATTCAGGTTTCAGTGGCGCATGCTTACCCCGGAACTGAACTCCACGAAGCCGCTATCAAGAACGGCTTCATGACGACCGATACCAAGATGGTCGACGATGCCGGGCACCAGATGGTGCAGATCGAATATCCGGGTCTGCCGGGGACGGAAATTCTTGAGGCGGTGCATGACTTTTACGATCAGTATTATTTCCGTCCAAAGGCGGCGTACCGCATTTTGAGGAAAGCCATTTTCAACAACTCGGAGCGCAAACGGCTGTACAAAGAAGCACGGACCTTCCTCAAGCTGCGCGCGCAGCGTAACAAATGGGTTAAAGACACTCGCAAGGAAGAAGCGGTTGCTCCGGCGCCGGCTAAAGCGTAGCGGAACCATTTTGACATTGAATCATTGAGCCTTTGAATCATTGAGCCTTTTTTGAAACGCTAGTGACCTTTGACCTTCAATGATTCAATGACTAAATACCTCAATGACTCCGTGGCTAAAGTGACCTTTCGAAAGTACCTCGTACTAGCGGGAATTACGGTATTTAGCACGGTGGGCGATTCCCTGCTGGCGCGCGGCATGAAAGACCTTGGCGGCGTCTCGCTGCATCATCTCTCCGGCTTGTTGCTGGCGATTCTCAATCCCTGGGTGACGCTCGGTATTCTGTTGCTGCTCGCTTTTTTCGCCTGCTACATGTCGGCGCTTTCCTGGGCTGACCTCACCTATGTATTGCCCGCCACGTCGTTGGGATACGTCCTCGTCGCTTTCATTGCTCGCTATAGTTTTCATGAAGAGATTTCTCCAACGCGCTGGCTTGGGATCGCCCTGATCGCCGCCGGTGTTGGCTTTGTGGCTGCGGGTCCGTCGGTTACGCATGGTCATTCGCAACATGATTCCAGGGAGCAGGA
Organism: Acidobacteriaceae bacterium; assembly: GCA_043765355.1. Classification (GTDB taxonomy): domain Bacteria; phylum Acidobacteriota; class Terriglobia; order Terriglobales; family Acidobacteriaceae; genus Acidiflorens. The sequence continues at coordinate 9,140 of JAYUJG010000380.1, forward strand.
TTCCGCGAGCACCACGCGCGACACCGTCTCTCCGGGAGTCGAGTCTTGAGAGACCTTTACGCTTGGGCCGCGGTGGGCGTCATCATTCTGGCATCGACTACCGGAGATGTGCTGCTTTCCTACTCCATGAAATGCGTCGGAGACGTTGGTGAACTATGGCAGCGACGCGGCATGCTTGCCGTGATTGGGCGAGTGCTCGGCACCCCGACGTTTACCCTTGGCGTGATGGCCATGGGAGTGGCGTTCTACAGCCTGCTCTTTGGGCTCTCGTGGGGAAATCTCAGTTTGGTCGTGCCCGCCTCGGCGTCGCTTACTTTCGTCGCCAACGCCGTCGCGGCCAGCATATTCCTGCATGAACGCGTGGGACGGCGGCGCTGGATTGCGGCTTTGCTCGTAGCCGGTGGCGTCGTATTGATGGCCGTCTAGGGACATATCAAAACGACCTGTGTATCGCCGTGCGCCTTTTCCTTTGCCGCTTTTCAGGGCCCGTGAGCGCGTCCTCGGAAGGACTAACCGAACAGGTCGACCGTAATCACGACCCGCTTGTCATCTCTGATTCGATCACCGGACGCGTCAAATGGTTTCCCCTCTAACATTTCGCGGGGACTTGGTCCTAGTTCCAAGTCTGGCGAGGGAAGAAGCGTACGCCAGCGGACGGGCTGAGCAGTCAACTGCAAGGCTCGTTGCTTGCCATCCTCCAGTTGTTTGCGAAAAGACTTTGTGTCGGTCTCGTGGCGGTCGGACTTTAGTTGTTGCATGACTGCGTGCAACTTTTCCAGGTCCGTCACCAAATCTTCGAGCAACTCTTTGCCACCCGCGCTGAGTTGCACAAACTCCAAACCAGCTCCGGAAGCGCCCCGAATCGCTCGCACCTCGCCCAAAGCGCGGAACGATGCAGCCTTAACGCGGACCACAATTTCAGCCCTGACGCCGTAGTCAATCGGAAGCGAGGTATCGACACAACACCCGTGCAGGCTCAGGTCGCGTATGTTGCCCTGAAGAAATATCCCGTCTGACGGTAGATAGCTGATCTTGGCAATGCCTCTGCATGCGAACCGCGGGCTGCGGCGACGGTCATCGTCTCCGGTGGAACGATCGGGCATTGCCATAACATCGTCCGTCCGTGAGAACGCTTGATAACGACTAGTAACCTGGAGGGTGAAACGGAAGTAATCGAGTTTGGTCGAACGGAAGAAATCCGCCTCAAACAGTCGAAGTCGACTCCTACCGAAAGACCTTCATCAAGCCACTCGCGGGTAGATCGGAGACAAGAAACCTTCGGTTGGCGAGGATACCAGCAAACCGGGCCAGCGCTTCCGCCGCAAGATAGCCGCTGCGGACCGCGCCTTCCATGGTGGCGGGCCAACCGGTCGCCGTATAGTCGCCCGCAAGAAACACTCGCGGCCATGCCGTCTCAGACATGGGCCGGTACTGGTCGATCCCCGGCCGCGCCGAATACGTCGCATGCACTTCTTTAATTACAGTCGATTTAAGCAGCTTCGCTGCGCGCGCGCCCGGGAAAAATTCCTGCGCCTCTCTTAGCGCGATCTCGACGATCTCCGGCTTTGACTTTTCCACCAGGCTTCGGGAGCAGCTCACGACCAGTTCGACATAGCTGCCGCTGTTGGCGTCTTGGTTGCCTCTCTCCCGCGCCGTTATCAACCGCGATTTGTGAAACATCCACTGGATAGTGCGGTCGAGCAATACGGCATGATCGAGGTCGCTGATTTGGCGATCGAACCAGAAATGGATCCCGGTGATTGGCGACGTGGAGAACTGGGCCAGCGCTGCGGCCAGGGGCTTCGCCGATTCACTCTCGGGCAAGATGCGGCCGAGTACATCGAAAGGCACTGCGAGGAGCAGGTAGTCAAATTTATGCTGCTGTCCGTTGGCCGTCACCCTAACGCCGGACGCTTCCGGTTGAAAGGACTCGACACCGGCGCGAAACTGAATTTCTCCGCCCCGCGTGCAAATGTAATCGCCGGCGGTGCCGTAAAGCTCGGTGAGTGGCACGGTCGGAATGCCCATGACTCCAGCGGCTGCCGATTTCAGAAACGACTCGCGCACGACCTGCGCCGCGTACGGAACGGAAACCTGATCGAGTTCTTCGTTCAGAGCGCTGACGAGGATCGTCTTCCAGAAACGCTCGATGGCCTGTGTCGTTTGTCCGTGGCGCTTGAGCCAGTCGAGGAACGACTCCCCGCGATCCGGAGGCGTTGACGGAGCGAGCGCGGCCATGGCACGGCTAATGCCCAGCTTGTCGCGAAAACTTAAACAGTCGGCACGAAGAAATGCCAGCGCGGTGTGCAGCGGAGCGGGCAGGCTTGACGGAGCAATCACTGACGCGCGCCCCCCGGGCTCGAGAAACGTCAGCTTCTCATACCAGCGAATCTTGTCCTGCACGCCGGCGCGCCGATAGAAATCCAGCAAGTTCGTGCAGCAGCCGAGCAACACATGCTGGCAGTTATCGACAATTTCTCCAGTGCCGGGATGTTGATACGAAGAAGCGCGTCCACCGAGATATGGGCGCCGCTCAAAAAGCGAAACGCGAAAACCAGCCTCTGACAAGGCGCAAGCCGCGGCTAGGCCAGCGAGACCGCCTCCGGCGATGGCCACCGTAGGAGAAGTTTTCGTATCCGTATGAGTCGAGGCTGGCATTACACAAGGCGCTTCAGGATTCCTTTTCCCATGATGGTCAGTTTTTCAGAAACGCTCAACCGCACGCGTTCACTGAAGACGTCGTACTGGTTTGCCGTAATTTTTTCAAGCAGGCGGCGATAAATGCTGACGAGAACCCACAGCGCCGGCTGACTGTCTTCATTCACCATCGGAATTAACTCTTCCGCAGCGCGGTAGCAGTCGCGAGCGCGGTCGGCTTCGAGCGTCAGCAGCGGACGAATGCGGGCCAGATCAATCTGCGGCGCGGCCAGATCGGCGGCCGAGAGACCGCATTGCGCGAGATCTTCTTGCGGAAAATAAACCCGGCCCATGGCGGCGTCTTCTTTCACATCGCGTATGATATTCGTCAGCTGAAACGCCAGTCCGCAGCGTTCGGCCAAGGGCTCGGCGGCCGGATCCCGATATCCAAAAATCTTGATGCACACCAGGCCCACGACTGATGCAACGCCGTAGCAATACTGTTGCAGCTCGTCGAACTTCTGGTAACGCGCGACGAGCGGTGCATCTCCGGACGCCGTGCTCGGAGCATCGGCGGATAACTCCATGGGAGCGTGATCGAGATCCGCGGCCGTTCCGTAGGCCAGTTGGTCAAGCAGCCCAATTGGGATCAGGTAGGTGCGCTGCGCATCGGTCAACGCCAGCAGCACGGGATCGTCCGTCGGATGCGCGGCCAGGGCGCGGTGAACCCGGTCGAGCCAGTCGGCCAGTTTGTTGTGACGATCGTTGGGGCTCAGCGTAGTGTCGTCGACGATATCGTCGCAACGCCGCATGAAGGCGTACACCGCGCTCAGAGCGTTGCGCTTTCGGCGCGGAAGAACGGCGAATCCGTAGTAGAAGTTCTTCGCGGCCGCGCGCGCGATGCTGCGACAGACGGAATACGCCATTTCCAGCTGCGAAGCAGTCGGCGCGAATTGAACGGGCACGTTTCCCGCGGCCGCGCTCACCGCAGCTTCCCAAGTACGGCGCGAGCTACGAGAGCGAGCTTGCGCGATTTCGAAATTGAGGGACGCCGGCCCAGGACGGCATAGTCCTGGCGTTCGATGGCATTCAGAATTTCCCGACCCCCGCAGCTGAAGAGATCGAGATCAGTCGCCAGTGCGCGGTCAACTCTGCCAATCAGGGGCAGGCCTTGTGCGAACCATTCGCGGGCGCGCTCGACTTCAAACTTGAGCATCTCACGGAACGCCGGAGTGTTTTCGCTGTCAAAGATCACCGCTTCACCGACATGGAAGCGGCGCAGGTCTTCGAGTGGAAGATAAATTCTTCCCTTGGCAAAATCCGAGCTCACATCCTGCCAGAAGTTCGCAAGCTGCAGCGCGGTGCAGGTGAAATCGGAAAGCAGCTGGCGTTCCGTATCGCGGTATCCGCAGAGATAGAGCACCAGGTGGCCGACGGGATTCGCCGAATACTTGCAATAGCCGAGCAGGTCATTGAACGTTTGGTATCGGGTGACGCGCTGGTCCTGGCGGAAAGCAGTCAGCAAATCCGCGAATTCTTGTTTCGGAATTTCGAACTTGCGCACGGTCTCTGCAAGCGCGACGAATACGGGATGCCGCGACTGACCGTCGTAACACGCATCGAGTTCTTGTTGCCACTGATCGAGTAACAGAAGCGAAGTGGCAGTGTTGCCGACCTCATCGCCCAGATCGTCGGAGATGCGGCAATACGAATAGACGTTGAAAAAATGTTGGCGCAGCCCCGGTGGAAGAAACCACGACGCAACCGAAAAATTCTCGTAGTGCGAACGTGCCAGACGGCGGCAATATTCACGCGCATCGGCGAGCGACGGCGGGGTGTCGGGGATGGCATACTCCGGCGGCAGCGCGCTCCAAAGAGAGGCTTGCGGTGCGGTCGGGGGATGGCCGGTTGCAGTCGTCATTAGGATTTTATTGTAGCGCCGCCGTCTCGGCGGCTGTCCGGGGGGCGTCCCGCCCGCCCTTCGTCCCCAGCAAAACACGTCGCAGGCCAGACCATCTCCGCGATGCCGGCGGGACGCCAGCGCTACGGGATCAGTGACCCGGGATGATCGCGGTTTTGATGTCTCCGTTGCGGTTTAGCATGTGGCGCAATACGTCGTGCAAACGCGACAGCGGCGCTTCCCCGGTTATGTAGTCAGTGCCGAGAACTTTCTTTTCGGTAATCAATCCGAACGCACGACGCACCGTTTCTGGCGTGTGATGGAAAGTCGCCTTCAAGGT
>JAYUJG010000381.1:0-2327 GCA_043765355.1 Acidobacteriaceae bacterium
AAAAAGTGCGCGGGCAGTTGGGTCGCGAGTATGACCTGGTCATCGGTGGCAAGCGCAGCAAGACATCCGATAAGATCCGGTCGATCAATCCGGCCAAGCCTTCGGAAGTCGTCGGTGTTCACCAGAAGGCTGGTAAAGAACATGTCGAGCCCGCCGTGCAGGCCGCGCTCAGTGCCTTCACCCACTGGAGCCGCACTTCGGTCGAAGAACGCGCGTCGCTCTTATTTCGCGCGGCCGACGTGATGCGCCAGCGCAAAATGGAATACATGGCCTGGCTCGTCTTCGAAGTGTCGAAGAACTGGGGCGAAGCCGACGCCGATATTTCCGAGACCATCGATTTTTGTGAGTTCTATGCGCGCGAAGCCCTGCGCTTTTCGAAAGCCGAGCCTCCCGTTCAACTGCCCGGCGAGCGCGGCACTTTAACCTATATCCCGCTTGGAGTCGGCGCGGTGATTCCGCCATGGAATTTCGCTTGCGCGATCATGGCCGGAATGACGATGGCTTCGATTGTCAGCGGTAATACGGTCGTCCTCAAGCCGTCTAGCGATTCGCCGACGATTGCCGCCAAGTTCGTTGAGTTACTAGAAGAATGCGGCATGCCGGAAGGCGTTGTGAATTTTTGTCCCGGTGGAGGCGCTAGCTTTGGCGACGCCCTCGTCGCGCATTCCAAAGTCCGCTACATCGCTTTCACCGGCTCGCGCGAAGTTGGATTGCACATCAACAAGACGGCTGCAAACCAGCAACCGGGCCAGCTCTGGATCAAGCGCACCATCCTCGAAATGGGTGGCAAAGACGCCATCATTGTCGATGCCGACGCCGACATCGATTCCGCCGTCGAAGGCGTGGCGCAGGCGGCTTTCGGATTTCAGGGACAGAAGTGCTCTGCCTGTTCACGCGCCATCATCGACGAACGCGTCTATGACAAGTTTCTGGAGAAGCTGAAATCGCGCGTCGAAAAAATCACCATCGGCGATCCTACGATGAATCCCAACATGGCCGCCGTTATTAACGAAGGCTCGATGAACGACATCCTGCGCTACATCGAGATCGGCAAAAAAGATGGACGCCTGATCACCGGTGGCGCGCGCGATACCAACGCTGGCGAGGGATACTTTGTTCAGCCAACAGTGATCGCCGATATTCCGGCGAAGTCAACGCTCGAGCAGGAAGAAATCTTTGGCCCGGTCCTGGTGGTGATTAAGTCGCGCAACCTCGATCACGCGCTTGAAATCGCCAACGATACCGAGTTCGGCCTGACTGGAGCAATCTACTCAAGCTCCCGCGAGAAGCTCGACCGCGCCGTGCGCGAATTCCACGTCGGCAATCTCTATCTCAACCGCAAATGCACCGGAGCAATGGTAGGAGCTCATCCCTTCGGCGGCTTCAACATGTCAGGCACCGATTCAAAATCAGGCGGCCCGGATTATCTCTATCTCTTCACGCAAGCAAAAAGCGTTGGGGAAAAAATCTAGTGTAGAGACGCGGCTTGCCGCGTCTCCGCCGTTGCGAGCGCGACGCTGCCGACGCGGCAAGCCGCGTCTCTACAGGGAGGGTTTATTTGGGATGGGTCGACAGATATAACTCAGCGACGTGATCCGCGATGGTCGCGGGATCGGATTCCGCCAGATTGGTCAGCACCACCACGGTCACCTTGTCGTCCACATAACGCGAAATCTGCGTGGTGAAGCCCTGCCATTCGCCTTTGTGCTCCACCGCGCGATGTCCGTTCCTGGTTTCGAGAAACCATCCGAAGCCATAGTGCCCCGAGTTCGGCTGCCCGTTGCTGAGTTTGGCGATGGTCCACATCTGATCGAGACTCGATCGTTTCAGAAGCTTCTCGGTGTAGAGCGCGGCATCCCACTTGGCAAGATCGACGATGCTGAAGTATAGAGCGCCGTCTGCCGTGGTGTTCAGGCTTGGCGAAACCCACTCCTGATTTTTGGGTTCACCTTTCAGCAGGCGATATCCTGCGGCGCGATTCGAAATGATGTCGGCTTCGCTGATGATGCGGGTTGTGTTCATACCGAGCGGACGGAAGACCCGCTCTTGCAGAAAGTCTCCGTAGAACTGACCCGTGACTTTGTGAATCACAACGCCCAGCGTGAGAAATCCTAGGTTGCTGTAACTCCAACTGGTGCCAGGTGGATAAGCCAGCGGAATGCCCTCGACGATCTTGATCAACTCCGCCTCGGTGTATTCCTTCCGCATGTCGAAATCTTTCGGATAGTCGGTGAATCCCGCTGTGTGGCTTAGCAATTGGCGAATGGTGACTTGCTTCCAGGTCACGGGCGCATCGGGAAAATATTTCGTCAGCGGATCTTCCAGGC
>JAYUJG010000382.1:0-7131 GCA_043765355.1 Acidobacteriaceae bacterium
GTCCGGATTCTGACGCAGACGGTTACTTCGCCCACGTTGGCTAGTCAGATTAAGAGTTACCTCGAAGCGAATCCGATGGCGAAGTGGCACGTTTACGAGCCGATCAACCGCGACAACGTGGTTGAAGGCTCGAAGCTGGCGTTTGGGGAGCCGGTTGAGACGCGCTACGACTTGTCGAAGGCCGACGTCATCGTTTCGCTCGACGCTGATTTTCTGTATGCCGGATTCCCTGGATCGGCGCGCTACACGCGCGATTTCGCGGCGCGGCGGAATCCTGACGCGAACATGAATCGGTTGTATGTGGTCGAGAGCACGCCAAGTTCGACGGGGATGAAAGCGGATCACCGGCTGCCGGTACGGGCGGCGGAGATCGAAAGCCTGGTGCGTGCATTGGCGAGCGCTGTCGGCGCAAATGCTGGAGGCGTTGCAGGCGGAGAGCGGCAGAGCTTCATTTCTGCGCTTGCGAAAGACCTCGTGGCGCACAAGGGATCGAGTGTCGTGATTGCCGGCGATCATCAGTCTCCGGCAGTACATGCGCTGGCGCACGCGATCAATCAGGCGCTGGGTAATGTTGGGCAAACGATCGTCTATACGGATTCTGTCGACGCCAATCCGGCAAATCGCAATGATTCGCTGCACAAGCTGACGGAAGACATGCGAGCCGGCAAGGTGGACCTGCTGTTGATTCTCGGTGGCAACCCGGCCTATGACGCACCAGCGGAACTCGAATTTGCTTCCGCGCTGAAATCGAATGCCGTCGCGCTCAAGGTTTGTCTCAGCACACATCGCAACGAGACTGCCGAGCTTTGCCAGTGGCATGTTCCCGAGGCGCACTATCTCGAGTCCTGGAGCGATGCCCGCGCTTACGACGGAACTGCGTCGATCGTTCAGCCGCTGATCGAGCCTTTTTATGGCGGCAAGACGGCACACGAGATCATTACGATTCTTGCGGGTCAGTCGGGCATCACGGGACACGACCTGGTTCAGCAGTACTGGCAGAAGCAGCATACTGGCGCTGATTTCGATGCTTTCTGGCGCAAGTCGCTGCACGATGGCTGGATTGCAGGCACCACCTTTGCGCCGAAGAGTGTCGCGCTGAAGGGTGGCAATTTCCCGGCATCGCAATCCGCGCAGGCTTCCGGCTACGAGCTTAACTTTCGCCGCGACCCTTCCATCTACGACGGGCGTTTTGCGAACAACGGGTGGCTGCAGGAACTTCCGAAGCCGCTGACCAAGCTGACTTGGGATAATCCAATCATGATCGGCGCAGCGATGGCCGAGCGGCTGAAGCTCAACTTCAAAGATGTGGCCGAGCTCGAATTCAACGGGAAAAAAGTAAAAGGCGCAGTCTGGATTCAGGCTGGGCACCCTGATAATTCGATTACCGTATTTCTCGGCTACGGACGCACGAAGGCGGGCCGCATCGGTACCGATACCGGCTTCGACGTTTATCCTCTGCGTACCAGTACAGCTCCGTGGTTCGCCGACGGCGCGAAGCTCACTGCCGCGGGTGGTATCTATCAGCTCGCGAGCACGCAGGGCTTTCAGACGATGGAGACTCCCGTCGGCGAGCGTCCGCTGGTGCAGGAGCGCAGCCTCGAGGAATACAAGAAAGAGCCGAACTTCGCGAAGGAAGGCGAGCCGCCGAAGGAACTGACGCTCTATAAACCAGAGGAGTTCGACTATTCCAAAGAGACTTACTCCTGGGGCATGGCGATCGATTTGAATTCGTGCGTGGGATGTAACAACTGCATCGTCGCCTGCCAGTCGGAAAATAATATCGCCGTGGTTGGCAAAGAGCAGACGCTCAAAGGCCGCCACATGCACTGGCTGCGGGTTGACGCTTATTACAACGGCCCGCGCGATAATCCCAAGGGGTTTTTCCAGCCCGTGCCCTGCATGCAGTGCGAGAACGCGCCGTGTGAACTGGTTTGTCCGGTGCAGGCGACGATTCACAGCAGCGAAGGCCTGAACGACATGGTCTATAACCGCTGCGTGGGGACGCGCTATTGCTCGAATAACTGCCCGTATAAAGTTCGGCGGTTTAACTTTCTGCTCTTTCAGGATTGGGAGACGCCGCAGTTCAAGCTGATGCGGAATCCCGACGTGACTGTTCGGAGCCGCGGCGTCATGGAAAAATGCACTTACTGCGTGCAGCGCATCAGCGAGCATCGTATCGACTCCGAGCGCGCCGATACGACGATTAAAGACGGCGAGCTGCAGACGGCTTGTCAGCAGTCGTGTCCGGCGAATGCGATTGTTTTTGGCAATCTCAACGATCCGAATAGTCAGGTCAATAAGTGGAAGGCCGAGCCGAGAAACTACTCGATGCTGGGCGAATTGAATACGCGGCCGCGCACAACGTATCTCGCGGAAGTGCGCAATCCGAATCCTGAGTTGCAGGCATGAAGATAATGACCGCGAGATTAGAGCCGCTGGTGTGGAGAAACCGTAGCGCCGCCGTCCCGGCGGCTGTCCGGGGGGCGTCCTCGCCCGCCGTGCCGAGGGCGAGACGCCCTCGGGACAGCCGGCAGGATGCCAGCGCTACTCGGGTTCGACGTAGCAACCACGCGGTTCCGAAGCTGGCGGAGAGAAGCTAAAGGCATGGCTACCAACCCACAAATACCCGCGGCAGACAGGCGAGTACCGGTCATTGCGCCGGGCCATACCTTCTCGACTATTACCGACAAGATTTCGAACATTGTTCTGAAGCGGCCCGTTTCTCTGGGATGGATACTCGGCTTTCTGATCGTGTTCGGGATGATGAATATGTTGATGATGGCGCTCGGGTACCTGTTCATTAAAGGAACTGGGATCTGGGGCATCAATATTCCCATTGGCTGGGGCTTTGCCATCGTCAACTTTGTGTGGTGGATCGGTATTGGCCATGCGGGGACTTTGATTTCCGCGATTCTTGCGTTGTTGCGGCAGTCGTGGCGCAATTCGATCAACCGTTTTGCCGAAGCGATGACGCTGTTTGCCGTGGCTTGCGCCGGAATTTTTCCGCTGGCGCACACCGGACGTCCGTGGCTGGCCTACTGGCTGTTTCCGTATCCGAACACGATGAATTACTGGCCGAATTTCAGAAGTCCCTTGGTGTGGGACGTGTTCGCGGTTTCGACCTACCTGACGATTTCGCTGGTGTTCTGGTTTATGGGATTGATCCCCGATCTTGCGACGTTGCGTGATCGCGCCGAGAATCCCCTGCTGCAGAAAGTTTACGGACTGCTGGCGATGGGATGGCGCGGATCGGCTCGACATTGGCACCGCTATGAGTCGGCCTATCTTCTTCTGGCGGGCCTGGCGACGCCGCTGGTGCTTTCGGTACACACGGTTGTGAGCTTTGATTTCGCCGTCGCCATCGTTCCGGGCTGGCACACGACGATCTTCCCACCGTATTTTGTTGCGGGCGCGATTTATTCCGGCTTCGCCATGGTGCTTTGTTTAGCGATTCCGATCCGCTCGATTTACGGATTGAAAGATTTCATCACCGAAAGGCATCTGGAGACCTCGGCCAAGGTGATGCTGGCCACCGGCCTGATCGTCGCTTACGGCTATTTCATGGAAGGATTCATGGGCTGGTACAGCGGCAGCCAGTTTGATTCGTTCCTGCTCTGGAATCGGCTGCACGGGCCGTACAAGTATGTGTATCTGGCGCTGCTGGCGTGCAATATCGGGATTCCGCAAGTGCTGTGGCTGAGGAAGTTCCGTGTCTCGACCGGCTGGCTGTGGATCATCTCGTTCGTGGTGCTGGTTGGCATGTGGCTGGAGCGTTTCATCATCGTCATCGTCAGCCTGTCGCGCGATTTCGTGAACTCGTCGTTTGGCATGTACTACCCGACGAAGTGGGACTGGATGACTCTTGCCGGCACGATTGGCATGTTCCTGACGTTTATGTGGCTGTTTGTGCGAGTGCTTCCCATGATCTCGATTTTTGAAATGCGTACCTTGCTGCCGGAGTCGCATGTGCACGACGCGGCGGCGGCCGAGGTGAAGCAATGAACACCATGGCAACGACCAGCAGAGACGTCGCGGTTTACGAGTCTCCAATTGCCGGGGCGGCAAGTTACGGGCTGATGGCCGAATTCGATTCGGCGGAAGAACTGGTGGCGGCGGCGCACAAGACGCACGCCGCCGGTTACCAGAAGATCGACGCTTACAGTCCATTTCCAATTCATGGTCTGGCCGAAGCGATTGGCTTTCACAAGAACCGCGTGTCGCTGGTGGTTCTGATCGGCGGGCTGATTGGCGGCATCTCGGCGTATGCGTTGCAGTACTGGGTGGCGGTGATCACGTATCCGACCAACGTCGGCGGGCGTCCGCTGCATTCGTGGCCGTCGTTCATCATCATCACCTTTGAGTTGACGATTCTGTTCGGCGGCCTTTCGGCGGTGATCGGAATGCTGGGGTTGAATGGGCTTCCGATGCCCTACCATCCGGTATTCAACGTGCCGGAATTTTCGAAGGTCACGGACAACAAGTTTTTTCTGGTCGTGTTTTCGAGCGATCCGAACTACGACGCCGCGCGCACGCGTTCGTTTCTGACGAGTCTTTCGCCGCGCATGGTTGCGGAGGTGCCGAGCTAGCCATGAATAGCGTCCGCAATCGCAATTTACGAAAATTTCTGCCTGGGCTGCTGGCGCTGGCCGCGCTCGCCGCCGGATGCCGTCAGGACATGCACATTCAGCCTTACTACCGTCCGCTGGCGAAAAGCGATTTCTTTGCCGACAATCGTTCGGCTCGCCAGCCGGTTGAAGGCACGGTGGCGCGCGGCGATCTGCATGAAGACACCTATTTCTATACTGGGAAAATCGGCGGCAATCCGGGCGACTACATGCCGTTCCCAGTCACGGCTGAAGTTCTCGCTCGCGGACGCGAGCGTTTCAACATTACTTGCACGCCCTGCCATGGCCGGGTTGGGGACGGCAACGGATTTGTTCCGTCGCGCGGATACCGCAAGCCGCCGTCGTTTCATATCGAGCGTCTGCGCAAGGCGCCGATTGGATATTTCTTCGATGTTGACACCAACGGATTTGGCGTGATGCCCGATTACGCGGCACAGGTTGCGCCGCGCGATCGCTGGTGTATTGCGGCTTATATTCGCGCGTTGCAGTTGAGTCAGAATGCGGTTTTGAGCGATGTTCCCGCGGGACAGAAAGTTCCTTCCGCTCCGCCGCATTTCCGCGACATTGGCAATGGAGCGACGCTGCCCGAAGTAGCGCCGCCGGCGCCGTCCGCAGCTTCAGAAGGGGAGCCGAAATGAACGCGGCGGAAATGAAGTTGAAAATGACGACTGCGGACCTGATGGCGCCGCCGGTGGCCGAAGCCATCCAGACGCGATCGATCTTTATTGGTCTGGTGGGCGCGCTTGCGGCCGTGGCCGGAGCGTTCCTGGCTCCTGAGAGCTTTTATTCCGCCTACCTTGAAGGCTACATGTTCTGGCTGGGCCTTTCGCTGGGATGCATGGCCATCCTGATGCTTCATCATCTGGTCGGGGGCGCATGGAGCATCGTGATTCGCCGGATTCTGGAATCGGGCATGATGACGCTGCCCATGATGTTCATTCTCTTTATTCCGATTCTGATGCACTTGCCGCGGCTTTATTTCTGGGCACGGCCCGGGGTGTTGTCCGATCCGAAGACCGATCCAAAGATTATCGACATCGCGCACAGCTATCTCAATTTCAACGGCATTCTGTGGCGCTACATTTTTTACTTTGCGATCTGGATTGGGATGGCGTACTTCCTGAATCGCTGGTCGACCGAGCAGGATACGATTGCGGGCCAAAGCACGCTGCGTTTCCGCGCCTTGAGTTCGATTGGGATGGTTATCTATTCGCTCACGATTTCTTTCGCGGTGATCGACTGGGTGATGTCGCTGCAGGCGCGCTGGATCTCGACCATCTACGGGCTGATCTTTGTCGCGGGCGAAGCGCTCTCGGCGTTTTGTTTTTGCGTGGTGATTGAAAGCATCCTCAGCAAGCGCAAGCCGATGTCGGAATACCTGACCGACACCGAGGTGCACGATCACGGCAAGTTGATCCTGGCGTTTGTCATGGTTTGGACGTACTTCAACTTTTCGCAGTGGCTGATCATCTGGGCCGGCAACCTGCCGGAAGAAATTCCCTGGTACATACGGCGCATGAATGGGGGATGGGGCGAAGTCGGGCTGTTCCTGGCGGTGTTTCAGTTTGCCGTACCGTTTGGGCTGTTGCTGTCGCAGCAGTTGAAACAGAAAACGCGCACGCTGGTTCGCATCGCAGCCGGGATCATAGTGATGCGCATGGTTGACATCTTCTGGCACATTGAGCCGGCGAACTTTCCAGGCTTTCACTTGAGCTGGGTGCATTTCGCGGTGATTGTCGGCATGGGCGGCCTGTGGATGGCGTACTTCTTCCACAATCTGAGATCGCGTCCGCTGCTGCCGGTGAACGCGCCGCAGACGTTGCGCCTTCTGGAGCCGACGCATGACTAGAGAGACGCATGACTAGAGAAATGTGAGTAAGGAAATATGACCGCAGACGAAAAAATTGTGAAGCCCGGGCACTCCGGCGATCAGACCGAGTTCGAACCCACCGACCTCGGCACGCGGGGGATTTTCGTCTTCCTGTTTGGTCTGGTGGTGAGCGGCCTGGCGATCTATTTCATCGTTTACGGGATGTACGCGTTTCTCGATAAGTATGAAAAGTCGCAGATGACGACGGCGAGCCCGCTGGTGACTTCGACCGCAGCCGCGGAGCGCGTGGTTACGCAGGACGACATGGACAAGGCCTTCAAAGATAACGGCGTTCCCATGCTCGAAACGGACGAGCGCACCGAGTTGCGGAAATTTTTGATGGATCAGGAAGAGCAACTCAACAGCTATGGCTGGGTGGATGAAAAGGCTGGCGTGGCGCGGATTCCGATTGAGCGGGCGATGCAACTAACGGTTGGCAAACTGCCGGTGTATTTGCCGGGGAGTGGGGACGCGAGCGCGACTGCGGCGACCGCACCGCTGACGCACAAAACGGTGGCAAAAGGAAAAAGTGGTGCGAAGTAAAAGCTGCCTACACAATTCGATTGCTGTAGCGGCGGCCACGATGTCGTTGAGGCTGGCGCTGCTGCTGACGGTGTTGGCTGTCCCGCTTTTGGC
>JAYUJG010000383.1:0-3270 GCA_043765355.1 Acidobacteriaceae bacterium
AAAGATGGAGCATTCGTACCCCCACTGCTGGCGCTGTCACAATCCGCTGATCTTTCGCGCGACCGAGCAGTGGTTCATCGGCATGGAAACACCGATGAAGACGGCGGCGAAAGGCGGGGCGTCTCTCGGAGAAGCAAGCGGCGAAACCATGCGCAGCCGCACCCTCGCCGAGATCGCCAAAGTAAAGTGGGATCCCGCCTGGGGCGAGGAGCGCATCTCAAACATGATCGCCACCCGTCCTGACTGGTGCATCTCTCGCCAACGCGTGTGGGGCGTGCCAATCGCCGTATTTCTCTGCGACAACTGCGGCAAGCCGGTGAACGATCCGCATATCAACAGAAAAGTCGTGCAGTTCATTTCGCAGCACGGTGCCGATGGCTGGTACACGCCGGAAGCTGACGCGATTCTCGCTGACGGCCACAAGTGTGCCCATTGCAGCGGCACAAAATTCAAAAAAGAAACCGACATTCTTGATGTCTGGTTCGAATCGGGATCAAGCCATGCCGCCGTCCTCGGCCATGAGCCGAATCTGCCCTGGCCCGCTGATCTTTATCTAGAAGGCGGCGACCAGCATCGCGGATGGTTCCATTCTTCCCTGCTTTGCGCCATCGGCTACGAAGGCAGCGCCCCGTATCGCATGGTAGCCACCAGCGGCTGGACGCTCGACGAGCAAGGCCGCGCCATGTCGAAGTCACTTGGCAACACGGTCGATCCAGTCGAGATCGCCGATACGCTCGGCGGCGAAATCGTGCGCATGTGGGTGGCGTCCGTCGACTTCCGCGAGGATGTCGCGTGCTCGCCGCAGATCATGCAACGCGTCGCCGGAATCTATCGCGACATTCGCAACACCTTCCGCTACATCCTTGGCAATCTCGATGGATTCGATCCGATAAAAGATGCGGTCGCCTTCGACGACATGCAGCCGATCGATCAATACATGCTGCGGCAAGCCGTCGAAGTGTCGGCAGATGTGCAGCGCTCGTATGAAGCGTTCGCGTTCCACAAGATTTATCACCGCATCAATAACTTCTGCGGCGTTGAACTGAGTGCTTTTTATTTCGACGTGTTGAAAGACCGGCTGTACACTTCAGGCCGCAAATCCGTGAAGCGCCGTGCGGCGCAGACTGCGATCTGGCACATCGGAGAAGCTTTGGTGCGCTTGCTCGCTCCGATCATGAGCTTTACTTGCGAAGAAGTCTGGCAGTATCTGCCGGCAGTCGCGGGGAAACTCGAGAGCGTGCACCTGACCACCTTTCCAGAAGCTGGCAACCTCGTCGGAGCGAAACAGGCTGCGGCGACTATCGATCCGAAGCATGCCGAAGATTGGAAAACGGTTCGCCTGGTGCGCGAGACGGTGCTGAAGGCTCTCGAGGAAGCGCGCAATCAGAAACTGATCGGAGCCAACTTGCAGGCGCAGGTCACGCTGACGGCGGCTGATCCGGTGTTCTCGGTGCTCGAGCGATTCAAAGATGACCTGCGCTACTTCTTTATCGTGTCGGCGGTTGAACTCAAGAAGGGTTTGGCCAATGGCGACGCTCTAGTTGCGGTGCAGGTGAGTAAAGCTGCGGGAGAAAAGTGCGAGCGCTGCTGGAATTTCTCGACGCGCGTGGGCGAGGATAAAGAACATCCTACGATTTGTGAGCGCTGCAGCCCGGTGCTCAAAGAAATTGAAGCACCGGCGTGACCGCGGACTTCCGCAAACACGATAGAGTAGAGAACAGGCTTCGAGAAGAGGTTTGGGGAAGGGCACGGCTTCAGCCGTGCCGCCCAGGCCCAAAATTGTTAGGGCTTTAGCCCCCGAGGTCCACAGGCTTGCGTCCGCTAAAAGGTCATGCGCAAATACCATTTTCTAATCGCACTGTTCGTCATCGCTCTCGATCGCTACACCAAGTGGACGATCGCACGCCGCCTTTCCCTGCACGACAGCATCACCGTCATCCCCGGTTTTTTCCGCATCATCCACGCCGAGAACCCGGGTGCGGCTTTCGGCATTTTTGCCGACTCGCCTTCGCAATGGAAAGTCAGCCTGCTGATTGTGTTTTCTGTGATCGCGCTGCTGATCGTCTCCATGCTGCTCTGGAAAAACAGCCACACCATGACTTCCACGGGGATTGGGCTGTCGCTAATCCTGGGCGGAGCACTCGGCAATTTGTGGGACCGCCTGGTCAGCCGGCATGTGGTTGATTTTCTGCTTTTCTTCGTTGGCCAGCACCAGTGGCCGGCGTTTAATGTGGCCGACAGCGCGATTGTCGCGGGAGCGGGGCTGCTGGTATTTGAGATTTTGTTTACCAAATCACCCAGCCAGCAGTCGGCTTAAATAACGATCTGTCCCGAACTCAGTGCGAGCGCTTTTCCAAAACCTGTTTCAGATCGCGCTTTCCGCGCAGAATGGCGACTACCTGCAGCGGGACAGTTTCGGGACGATAGACGACCACATAATTCGGAAACTTCGTGCTGGTCCAGAACCGGACAGCCAGCGTAGTGATGTCCGCCCGTTTGGTTCCCATCCCAGGATGTTTTGCAAGACGATGACAAGTGGCAAGAATTTCCGTCTCAACTCGTTCGGCTGCGCCCTGATTGTCCTCCGCGATCATCCACCAAATCGCGTCGAGGTCTTCGCTCGCCTTTGGTGTTAATTGAAATGGCGCGTTTGTCTTCACCCCTGCTGCTTCATCCGCTCAGCGCGCCGTTGCCGCAATACCTTTACTGCCGCGTCTCCGTCGATCAACTCGCCGCGCTCGGCTTGCGCAAAACCTGTTGCGCTGTGAGCGGCTACCGCCTCGCGTTGCCCCAGCATCCAGTCTTCAAGATCGAGTTGCTCGCGGATGATTTCGAATGCTTGATCGATGACTTCACCAGGGTTCCGATAAGCGCCAGACTCGACGGCCAAGTCGATTACGCGCTGCTGTTCGGGTTTCAGGTCAATCGTCATAGCTTTCCCTCCTGGGTCATGGTCTTCTCCTGCCACCTCTGACCAATTGTAGCGATTTGCTTGGCTGGTTCAAGGTCGAAAAAACAGCCAACCCCGCGAATCGAAGCACTTTCCGCCAATGACTTCGCGCTCGCTCCGCCGGACGGCCGAGGGCGGCTGTCCCTACGCAACCCCTACGGCGTCCCATACAGCTGCCGATACACGCTGGCATTCCGCAAAATCGCCTGCACATACTCCCGCGTTTCCGTAAACGGAATCGACTCCACGAACTCCTGCGGATCGCGATAGTGCCCCTGCCCCAGCCAGTCTCCTACGCGGTCGGTGCCTGCGTTATAGGC
>JAYUJG010000384.1:0-3383 GCA_043765355.1 Acidobacteriaceae bacterium
GGCCTTAGCGTCCGCCGCGCTCGCTTCATCGCCGAAGCACCAAATGGCGTCGACATCGTCGTGTTCGGCAAGCGTCTTCAGCAGCGGCGATGTATATCCCGTCACAATATTGATGGCGCCCCCCGGTAGATCGCTGGTATCGAAAAGCTGGTAGAGGTCGCCCGTAATAAGAGGATAGGCTTCCGACGGCACGGCAATCACGGTGTTCCCAACCGCCAGCGCCGGCATCACAAGGGAAATAAATCCAAGCAGCGGCGCTGCGCGCGGACAAATCACGCCCACCGTCCCAATCGCCTCGTTCATCGCGATCGCGACATTGCGAAACGGAGGATTGTGGACCGCGCCGTCAAACTTGTCAGCCCAAGCTGCGTACGAAAAAATACGCTCGATGCTGAACTCAACTTCCGCCAACGCCTGCTTGTCGCCAACCACCGCAGCGAGCCGGCCGGCGATCTCATCGCGGCGCTGCGAAAGATTCTCGGCGCAGTAGTAAAGCACCTGCGCGCGATTATGCGCCGTAGCCTTCGCCCACGCCGCAGCCTTCCGCGCCGCCTCGACCGCGTTGCGAATGTCCTTGCGATTGCCCAGCGGAGCCTCCCCCAACAATCGCCCATCCGCCGCGTGTACTTCCATGCTGTAACCCGAGTCGGGCCGCGCCTGCTTGCCGCCAATGTAAAGCTTGACGGTGCGATCAATTGCCGGGGCGTGAATGTTAGAGGCAGTCGAGTCGTCGTCCAGATCGGCCTCAGGCGTAGCGACCGTTTTCTCCGCCGGAAGCATCGCCGCATTCTTGAACCACGCCGGCTCCATATATTCCAGGAGCCCTTCGCGTCCACCCTCGCGCCCGTAGCCGCTCTCGCGATATCCGCCAAACCCGCACGAAGCATCGAACAGATTTGTGCAATTTACCCAGACGACGCCCGCTTTAAGCTGTGCGGCAACATGCAAAGCGACGTTGATACTCTCGCTCCACACGCACGCCGCCAATCCATACACCGTATTGTTCGCCAGCTCCACGGCCTCGGAAGGCGTGCGGAATGTCATCGCCGCCAGCACCGGCCCAAAGATTTCCTGCTGCGCCACAATCGACGTAGGATGCACGTTGCTCAGAAGGGTTGGCGGAAAGTAGAACCCGCGCGCCGGCAACGTAACCTGCGGCTGCCAGCACGTCGCACCGTCGGCAACACCTTGATCGACCAGCTTGCGAATTCGATCAAGCTGCACCTTCGACACGATGGCGCCGATATCAATCGCCTTATCCAGCGGAGCGCCAATCCGCAACGTGCACATGCGATCCTGAATCTTCGCCAGCAAAACTTCCGCAATGCTCTCCTGCATCAGCAGACGCGAGCCCGCGCAACAAACCTGCCCCTGATTGAACCAGATTCCGTCCACCAATCCTTCGACCGTACTGTCGAGGTCAGCATCCTCAAACACGATGAATGGAGACTTCCCGCCCAACTCCAAAGAAAGTTTTTTGTGACTGGTGGCCGTCGCGGCCCGAATCGCGCGCCCCACTTCCGTCGATCCCGTGAACGCAATCTTGTCCACATCAGGATGCTTGACCAGCGCTTCGCCCGTCGAGCCATCTCCGGTGACGATGTTGACCACACCCGCAGGCAGTCCCGCTTCCTGGCAGATTTCAGCGAACACCAGCGCCGTCAACGAAGTGAATTCCGCCGGCTTCAACACGACGGTATTTCCCGTAGCCAGAGCCGGCGCAATTTTCCAGGCCAGCATCAGCAGCGGAAAATTCCACGGAATGATCTGCCCGACAACACCGCAGGGCACATACTCCGGAAATTCCTGCCGCAAAAGTTGCGCCCAGCCGGCATGATGATAAAAATGTCGCGCCACGAGCGGAACATCAATGTCGCGACTCTCGCGAATCGGCTTGCCGTTGTCCATCGTTTCAAGCACTGCCAACAGGCGCGAATGCTTCTGCACCAGCCGCGCAATCGCATACAGATAGCGCGCCCGGTCATGCGGGCGAAGCGCCCGCCATCCCGAAGAAGCCGCCCGCGCCGCTTTCACCGCCGCGTCAATGTCCGCCGCCGACCCTAGCGCCACCGACGCTAACTTTTCCCCATTGGAAGGATCGACCGTATCGAAATATTCGCCCGCCGATGGAGCCTGCCATCCGCCGCCAATAAAATGCCGCAGCCGATGCCCATGCCGCCCCAGCCAGGCCACCGCCTCCTTGGAATCTTCCGGAGCCGGCCCATATTCCATACTGACAAAGTTTTTGGCAATGCTCATATTTCCCCTGTGACCCTCGGCGTCCGCCACTGCTCCGGTTTCCCCCGTGCTCTTTCGTGCCCTCCGTGGTTAAAGCACTCAGCAGGCGCCGCCCAACTCACGCCAAAGGATGCCGGTACTCCGCCGAATACCGCCCCGTAGCATGATGCTCCAACTGCCGCTCGATATCCCCGAGCAACCCGCTGGCGCCGAACCGGAACATCGACGCCCGCAGCCACGAATCCCCCAGTTCTTCTTTAATCATCGCCAGCCATTCGATCGACTGCTTCGCCGTGCGAATCCCGCCCGCCGGTTTGAAGCCGACAGCCATTCCAGTCTGCTGCGCGTACTCGCGAATCGCGCGCGTCATTACCAATCCAACCGGCAGGGTAGCGTTCGTCGGCTCTTTCCCCGTGGAAGTTTTGATGAAGTCCGCGCCCGCCGTCATCGCGACCACGCTGGCGCGCGCCACATTGCGCAAAGTCAGTAGATCGCCGGTCCCCAGAATCACCTTCATGTGCGCCGATCCGCACGCCTGTTTGAACGCCGCCACCTCGTCATACAACGCCTGCCATCGCCCGCCGAAAACATATGCGCGCGTGATGACAACGTCGATCTCGTGTGCCCCAGCCTCCACCGAGCGGCGTATCTCGGCGACGCGTTCAGCCATCGGCGACAGCCCAGCGGGAAATCCAGTCGACACCGCTGCCACATGAATCCCGCTGCCCTCAAGCGCCCGCAACGCCGTCTCGACAAACGTGTGATACACGCAAATCGCCGCAACTTTAATCTGCAGAGACTCGATCCCAAGCTTTTGTTCCAACTTGCTCTGGATCGGATGCCGTCCCTTCGCGCACAGCCGCCGCACGCGCTCGTCCGTGTCATCGCCCGACAGAGTAGTCAAATCCATGCAGCTGATCGCCCGCAAAAGCCACGCTGCCTGCCATTCCTTTTTTACCGAGCGTCGCGCCACATGCGATTGCATGCGCCGCTCGACCGCGCTCGTGTTAACCCGCACCTCGCGCACCCAATCCAGATTGAGGGGTATGCCAGTATTCGGGAGCAAGGCCCGGCCTGCAAGAACGGCAATCTCAGTTGTAGAGACGCGGCTTGCCGCGTCTCCCGCAGCGGAATGAGACGCGGCA
>JAYUJG010000385.1:0-9122 GCA_043765355.1 Acidobacteriaceae bacterium
GGAAAATATCCGCTATTATGCACGACTCCCTAGAAATGGTGCGTGTTGTACCCGAGGGAGAAGTCTATGCCGCTTTGGTGCATATCCTGAGGCTTGGAAAACAAAGGGCCGACCTCACAAAAGCAGTGTCCATGGCCGGTGAACAAGATTTAGCGGTTAGCACGAAATTTGTGTCGGAGTTTCTGGGAAGGGCCGATGGCGGTGCTCGTCTAGTGGCGCTTTGGGCTGCAATGCTACGGCTCAGTGACGAAGAATCGGACGTGAGGGCTCACAACCCAAACCAGTCTGACGAATACTCAGGCACCATCGGCGACGTAGAGGTTTTCATGGAAGGTGAGCTGTTGTCGGCATCGGAATGTAAGCATCGGCCGATTAGCTTGGATGACATAGAGCACGGCTTGGCAAAAAACAAAGTAGGAGCAGAATACATCTTTGTGATTGCGGCTGGATTTCAAGAAAACCAGGAGACGGCTGTTCGAAACAGAATTGTCGAAGCAGCGTCGCAGGCGGACGTGTCGTTAATAGAAGCAGAGCACGATTTCGTAACGATGTTGAAGATGATGGGACCTCATCGACGAAAGCGTCTGGGGAGCACCGTTGCCAGCGTGCTGAAGGAGATGAGGGAATTCAATTGCGCGGACGAGGCGGGGACGATCTGGAATAAGCTACTGGAAAAGTGAGCGCGTTGACTCGAATCGTTCGTGCCGGGTCGTAGTTTGTCCACAGGACTTCGGAGCGTTTGCCCTTTGTCGAGTGGATTGTCCGCGGCGCGCTGATCGTTTTAAACCAGCGTTTGCTGGTGTACAGCTTGTCCATTAGAGGGCAATCGTAATTGCTGAGAGCAACTTTCCCTTTGGCGCGATTAAGAGCTTCCGCCAAATTCTTGTGTTGGTCGTCGGTCATTTCGTTGGAATACGCTTTCGAATCGCCCCTCGTAACATGCACGTAAGGCGGATCGCAGTAGAAGAGCGTGTCTCTCGAGTCGTATAAAAGAATCACGTCAATCGCGGGACGGTTCTCGATTTGAACCCGCAACAGCCTCTCAGCAATCTGTGGGAGAGAGTCAATTGCCCCGAGCCATCTGCTAATGACTCCACTCATCCCAGCGCGGCTCGTATTCTTGCAGTTCGCCCATCGTCCCACAGACGCTGTTTGTGCCAGGCCCGTCCGAACCTGCCGTGCCCTAATGTAGAATCTACGCGCTCGTTCCAAGTCGGAAACTGCTGGGTCGAGCTTGCATGCAACAGCAAATTCCTCCCTGGAAAACGGAGTAAGGCCGATGGCCTCCACAAGCTCATCCTTTCGGTCGCGGAGCACTCGGAAAAAAGTGCACACCTCTCCATCGAGATCGTTGTAGGTCTCGACCGGCGCGGGGGCACGGTTCATAAGGATTACGCCGGAACCAGCGAAAGGCTCGCAATAGTGGTGGCACTCCGGCAGGAGAGGAAGTAACCAATCCTGGTGTGAGAACTTTCCCCCGTACCAACCAAAAGGAATGAGCTTTTCGGATCTTAGCCTGGAGACCGGAGGTACCGTTTTGGTTCGGAACTTCTGAGGAAGTGTCGACATTGGAGTTTTGGCGCAAACCAATCCTTGCATGGAAAGCGGGTACTCGAATAGGGGGAAATTTGGGGAACAGACCTCCGTGCTCCCAAGTTGGACCGTGTGACCGATTCGAAATTGGCGACCTAGGCGCGACAAGTGCAACTTCCAATCAGCGACTGGTCTGGCATTCTTAATGCTGTCCCTGAAGTTGCTTCGCCACCTGACGCGCTTGCTCAGCTTCCCGCTGCATCCCTTTCGCTTCGTAGACGCTGGCCAAGGCTGCTTCGTTGTCAGGATTGTCTCCATCCTTCTGCTGCTTTACAAACGATGCGATGGCATCGTCATAGAGCTTGAGCCTGACCTGCGCCGCACCCATTTCCTGATAGACGCCGTCGTAGTTTGGATCGAGTTGCAGCGTCCGCTTGTATTGTTCCAGTGCGTCGGCGTAATTCTGCTCGGCGGCGGACGCCGTTCCTAGGCCGAAATACGCGTCGGCGCTATTAGGACTGATCTTGAGCAATTGAGTGAAGCTGGCGCGCGCCGGTTGCGGACGATTTTCTTCCAGGTACGCCATGCCCAGCGAGAAGTATGCTCGTTCCTCTTTCGGGTCGAGCTCGATGACACGTTTCAGTTCGCCCTCGGCGTTTGGAAAGTCGCCTTTCGTCCAATAGGCCCGGGCCAGCTCGTAGTGAGCCAGCATGTAATCCGGGCGTTGGCGAACCGCTTCCCGCAGCTCCGCAATCGCCTGGTCGGTCTTCTTTTCCGTGAGCAGCGTTTGCCCGTGTGACGCATGGAGCACCCACCCATGCGAATGATGGAGCCATGCTGCGCCCCCCACGGCCAACACGATCCCGACCAGAAGTACGCCCAGTCGGCGAGGCACGGCATCTTTGTTCGGAGCAACGCGCGAGATCAAAGCGCCCAGAATCAATCCTGAAATTAACCCGCCGACGTGCGCGGCGTTGTCGGTGTGGCCAGCCATCGCGCCGAATATCAGGTTGATGCCCGCAAATCTCACCACGCTTTGCAGCATCACCGAGACCGCAGACTTCGGGATGGTGAACTCGCCTAGATACAAAGACGCAATCAGCGCGCCAGCGATTCCAAAAATGGCTCCGGAAGCGCCCGCGCTCAAGCGGCTAGGATCCCAGATCAGACTGGCTACGCTCGCAGATACTCCCGTGATGAGATACACCGCCCCGAACGTCCAGTGGTCGTAAATCGCTTCGGCTAACCGGCCCAGTCCCCACAGGCACCACATATTGAGCGCGATGTGGATAATGCCAATATGCACAAAAACGCACGTCAACAGGCGCCACCATTGGCCTCCCATTGTGTAAGGACCGAAATTCGCTCCCCAGCGCAACAGGTCTGCCGAGTTTGGCTCGGTGATCGAGGCTCCAGCCAACGCCATGCCGACGAACACCGCCACGTTGATGCCGAAGATAATCTGCGTGACCGTCATCGAAGCGGAATTAGACCGCTGCCCCTGCACCCAGGGTGCGGGCTCGACTCGCTGGACGGGCGAATCCTCTCCACGTTGCGCCGCTTCGTGCTGCATGCACCACTGGCAAAGCTTCTTGCCGAAACTCAGGCCAGGAAGTTGCCGACCGCATTGAGCGCAATTTGCCATATAAACGAGGGTGCCCCAGGTCGCGCCCGCTCTTTGGGCGCTAACCTGGGCGACGACGCCTCCAAACGCAGATTATCATGTGCGTCACTATGGGCCGCTGCCATGAGCGGTCAGCAGCCGCGAATCCGCCAATTCCATATAAAATAAAAACAGCATGAGTGTGATGAATTCAGCAACACCGGACGAACCTCACGCGACCTCGCCTGCCGAGCCTCGCCCTTCAAACTTCATTCGCGATACCGTCATCGAAGACCTCAAGACCAAGAAATTCGGCGACGCGGTCATTCAAACCCGCTTCCCTCCTGAGCCCAACGGCTATCTGCACCTCGGCCACGCGAAATCGATTTGCCTCAACTTCGGACTCGCCGCCGAGTTTGGCGGCAAGACCAACCTGCGCTTCGACGACACCAATCCCGAGAAGGAAGAGCAGGAGTACGTCGACTCGATCATAAAGGATGTCCATTGGTTGGGCTTTGAGTGGGACGGACTTCACTACGCCTCCGACTATTTCGATCAGCTCTACGAGTGGGCGACCAAACTGATCGACGATGGCAATGCTTATGTCGATGATCTAAGCGCGGATGAAATTCGCAAATATCGCGGCACGCTGACCGAGCCGGGCAAAGACAGTCCGCATCGCAACCGTTCGGCGAAAGAAAATCTTGGGCTGTTCGACCGCATGCGCCAAGGCGAATTCCCCGACGGCTCGCGGGTGTTGCGCGCCAAGGTCGACATGGCGTCGCCCAACCTAAACATGCGCGACCCCGTGCTCTATCGCATCCTGCACGCGGACCATCACCGTACCGGCGCGAAGTGGTGTATGTATCCCATGTACGATTTTGCGCATGGACAGTCCGATTCCATCGAGCATGTTACGCACTCCGTCTGCACACTGGAGTTTGAAGATCATCGCCCGCTTTACAACTGGTTCATCGAACAACTCGATATTTTCCCGTCGCAGCAAATGGAGTTCGATCGCCTCGGCCTGACTTACACGCTGCTTAGCAAACGCAAGCTGCTGCAGTTGGTGCAGGGCAAACACGTCTCCGGATGGGACGATCCGCGCATGCCTACGCTTTCGGGCATACGGCGCCGGGGTTATACACCGCAGGCGATTCGGAATTTCTGCGGCGCGATCGGTGTCTCAAAAACCAATGGCACCCTCGAACTCGCGATGCTCGAACACTTCGTCCGCGAAGATTTAAACAAACACGCCCCGCGCGTGATGGCCGTGTTGCGCCCGCTGAAGGTTGTGATCGACAACTATCCCGAAGGCGAAGTGGATGAAGTCGAAGCGGTGAATAATCCTGAAAACGAAAGCGCCGGAAAGCGCAAAGTTCCGTTCTCCAGGATTCTCTACATCGAGCAGGACGATTTCCGCGAGGATCCGCCGAAGCAGTATTACCGGCTCTCGCCCGGACGCGAAGTGCGGCTTCGTTACGGATATTTCATCACGGCGAAGTCGGTGGTAAAGAACGATCGTGGAGAAATCGTCGAGGTGCATTGCACGTATGACCCGGCAACGCGCGGCGGCAACGCTCCAGATGGACGCAAGGTGAAGTCGACCATCCACTGGGTATCGGCCGCTCATGCTCTCGATGCCGAAGTACGCATCTACGACCGGCTTTTCACGAAAGAAGATCCGAATCAGGTGGAAGAGGGGCAGGAGTTCACGGCGAACTTGAATCCGGCGTCGCTCGAAGTGGTTGCGCAGGCCAAGCTGGAACCCTCGCTGGCGAATGCCGCCATTGGGGCTCGCTATCAGTTCGAGCGCCTGGGATATTTTTGCGTGGACGCGGACTCGAAACCTGGACAGCTGATTTTCAATCGCACTGTGGCCCTGAAAGACAGCTGGGCCAAGGTCGAAAAAAAGAACGACAAAAAGTAGACGCACAATCGCAAGAACTGGTCGCCGGACGTGGACGCCCCCGCTCTCCACCAACATTTCGAGTAGAGACGCGGCTTGCCGCGGCTCTCGCGCCACCTCACAGCACCCGGCACACCTCATCAAATTCCAGCCGCGGACCGCGTGGAAACAACTTGCTGCGATCGCCATAGCCGAGATTGCAGAGAAAATTCACCGTCCATTTGCCGTCGGGGAAAAACTCGGCATTCACTTTCGCCTTGTCGAACCCGGACATCGGGCCGCAGTCCAGCCCCAGCGCTCGGGCGGCGAGTATCAAGTAGCCTCCCTCGATCGAACCATTGCGGAATGCGTTTTCATCGCTCAGCCCTTTGTTGCCGGCGAATATCGAGCGCATGTCGGCGTGGGGAAATAGTTTGGGAAGCTTCTCGTAGAATTCCGTGTCCCAAGCGACGATCACAGTAACCGGCGCGGTCTTCGTCTTCTCGACATTACCCTGAGAAACAGCGGGCAGAAGACGCGCCTTGGCAGCTTCGGTGGCGACAAATACGAATCGCGCAGGGCTGGAATTGGCGCTGGTCGGGCCCATGCGAGCGAGCTCATAAATTTCGCGCAGCTTTTCCACGGCGACGGCCTTGGGGAGCCACGCGGAATACGTGCGCGCCTCGCGGAAGATCTGATCGAGCGCCTCGCGTGTGAGAGCGGCCCGCGGGCTGTCTTGAATCTGCTCCGTCGTCATTGACGCTCCTGCTTTCCCCGTTCTTATTTGGTCGCGAGTATAATTAAGTGACTAGCATAACAATAGATACTCACAAGAAAGCGCGCAAGAGGACACATTCATGTCACCACGTTACATCGATGTCCTCCGGCCGTCCTGCCCTGCCGTCCGCGAGGTGTTGAATCGCGTGGGCGACAAGTGGAGCGTGCTGATTGTTCAACGATTGGCGGATGGTCCAAAGCGCTTCAGCGAGTTGCGGCGCGCGATCGAAGGAATCTCGCAGCGCATGTTGACGCTAACCCTGAAAGGTTTGGAGCGCGATGGCCTGTTGACGCGAACCGTGTATCCCACGGTACCGCCGCGCGTCGACTACGAACTAACCGAACTAGGGCGCACGCTGCGCAAGCCGATCCAGGCGCTGGCAAAGTGGGCGCAAGAGAATCGGGAAGGGATCCAGGTCGCGCGCTATCGCTATGACGCGAAAACGACGTCAACTAAGCGTTGAGCTTCCACGGCCCGCCCGTATGCACCATCCACAAATCCGTGTCCGCCGACGCTACAACGTCAAACGGCATCCAAAAATAGCCGCCCTGTCCCCAGCCGTCACCCCAACTGTTCTGCATGAGCGCCAGTTGTTTCGGAAGGTCGTAGCCTACGCAGAGCACTTCGTGCCCTCCGCGCTGCCACTCGCCAAGTTTCGGAATTGGCATGACGCCAGTGTCAGCCACCTGCTGCGTCATCAGTGATTCATACACCGTGAACCCGACCGCAACCGGCCACGGCGTTGCATCGGCCAGACAGCGCAGAAAGTCCGATAGACTTTCGATGCGGTGATACGCGCCCGTCTTGTACCGAAGCGCGTTCTGCAATTGCTCCGTTGTCGCCATTGTGAGCTGCCCGGCTGCGTACGGATATAGCGCCGTTTCGCAGCAACCTTTCGCCGCAAGCACGCGGCATCCGGTGCGCGGCATCGCGCCCTCGTCACCCGGGAAGCGGCCTTCGGCAATCAGTTCCTCGGCATACAAGAATTGCGGACTCAAGATCGGCGAAGACTTCTCATACTTTCGCGCAATCCACTCGCGGGCAGACGAGAAGGCATGTCCAGTGCAACTGCCTTCCTCGCCCTGATCTTTGATTGGACCGCTCCACTCGCGCACGTCGACGTGTTGCGGGATCGGCTCGGGCCGCGGTGATGCCCGATATTTTCGATCCCGCACATCGTGAACATCGCGACGAGCGCCGAACTTGCGAGTCACTGCAATCGCCCAAAGGTCACCGCCCGCGCCAGGGTTGAGTGCCGATGCAGTTTTAGATTCGGCGTCGCCGCGTCGACGGCTCCGTTTCCCGTCGGCGTCGCCAGAATGCTGTTGTATCTCTCCGAAAAGTGAGCGCCGTCCAAAGGCGGAGCGACCTTCATGCTCCGAACAGCGCCCGCGCTCTGGCAGGATGGAATCACGGCGAGGATTGCGTCCACCGTACCCGCCACCAAACCGGCCAGCAGCGTGATTTTTGTCTGCGTGTTCGGGTCGTTCACTTGCGCGATCTGCAGCACCAATTGTTGATCCGCTTGATAGGTACTTACCGCCGCCTGTAACTGCTGACACGCGCCCGATGCCGACCCCGATCCCGAAGATAGCTTGCCAAAATCCGCTGCCAGCGCCTTAATGTCCGCGACATCGGTGTTGATCTTCGCCGTCAGGTTGGCGTTCACTGGCTGACCGTTGGCGATGGCGACGATTTGCAGAATGTTGACAAGCGCCGGTGCCGCCGCCGCCAGAATGGAATCAAGCGTCACAATCCACGCACTCGAACATCCGGTGCAAAGCATCGCGAGAGACAGCACAATGACCAGTACTTTCTTCATAAATAATTTCTCCTCATTTAGTCGAAGCGTGACATTGACCTGTAGAGACACGGCTTGCCGCGGCTCCGCTGCGTGTATTCCCGCGCCTTGGAAGACGCAGAGACGGGGCAAGCCCCATCTCTACAGATGTTTTATGAATGTTCCGTCTTCGTGCCCGAAGCTGGCGACGGCAACCAATGCGCGACGATCACTGCCAACGGCGCCAAAACCGCCGCCGCAGTGGCGTGGTTCATCCAGAATGCAGCAACCGCCGGTGTTGCCGTGTTCGCCAGCGAAGTGAGCAGTAAGACTGCCGTCGGTAGATAGGCAGAGTATTTGTTCAACATAGAGTCTCCTCTTAGAGCCCGAAGTATCGTGAGTAAGCGGCAGGCGCGACGCGGTTACGCAATGATTCCGTCCTTATAAATCGCGTCGTGCGAGCGCTTTGTCAAAGCCTGTTGCCTCGGCGCGGCTCCTTCCTGCGCCAAGCCAACGTGAACCCATCCGTACTCGAGAATGAGTTGGTCGTATCCGATGTCGGACTTGAAAATCGCCAACGCCACGTCCGCAGGCGCGCCAAACGCGGCACAGACAAAGTCGCACGCCAAGCCCTGGCAATGGGCGCTGGTCGCAACTCCGCCCACGGCCCGGTTCACTGCAGCCGATCGATACCCGCTATGCACAACGATGAACTTGTCGCCGAGCAGCGTTCTGATTGCCTCCATCACCGCCGCCACCAGCCCTAAGTTAGTAACCACACCCGGCACCGGGGAGTTATCCAGGCCGAGTCGTGCCGCCGCCTCCGAAAAGGACAATTCCTCTAGCGTGAAATGCTCTGAGATGTTCATTTAACCTCATTGAGTCGCGTTGTCTTAGTGCCGGTTGCCCAAGTTGACCGCGAAGACATCGCCGCGTTGAGTCTGCGGCCCAATATCCTGCCAAACCGTCCCGGTCGCGCAACTCGTTGAATACGGAAGCGTTGGATTTTGCGAAGCGCCGGAAGCGCTGTCGCAGATCGTGCTTCCCGGCGATGAAGCAGTAGGACCGGCCGCAGTGTTGAAATAAGAGTTCGGAATGGCGGGCCCGGGTTGCACGCTCCCCGTGGGTCCGCCAACATAGATGGCTTGAAACACATCGTCCACAGCGCCAGTGCCGGTAGTCCCCTCGATCGGATCAATCATGTTTCCGACGACGTAGCTAGCGGATGCCGCCCACGGCAGACCGCACACACTCGTCGGATTCGCCGGCACGGCAGCAACGACAAGCATGTCGACATGAGTCCCGCTACCCGGATAGACAGTGGGCGCGGAGCCCGTTGTCGAGCCGTTCTGGCAGTTCCAATCGCTCGACCAAAACAGCCAGTTCGCATCCTGCGAATATTCGCTGATCTGAAACTGGGTTGAGAACGACAGACTGGTCCCGGTCGCGAAGGTGTGCGTAAACTGCCACACGTTCCCCACGCTCGTCGCTGGAAGCGCGTAAGACGCCGGCGGCGCATAGCCCGTCGGATAAGTTGGAG
>JAYUJG010000386.1:0-5747 GCA_043765355.1 Acidobacteriaceae bacterium
TCGTGCCCTTCTCGTTTCTTGCCGGATTGTTAGTTTTTCCGCAAGCTGCTAGTGTCCGCTGGTGAGCTCGCGCACGATACTGCCGACAAACGCCTTGGCGTCTCCAAACAGCATCAGGGTGTTATCGAGATAGTAAAGCGGGTTATCGATGCCGGCAAAGCCCGGGCTCATGCCGCGCTTGATGACCATCACGGTGCGGGCTTTATCCACGTCGAGGATCGGCATCCCATAGATCGGGCTGGAAGCATCCGAACGAGCAGCGGGATTGGTCACGTCATTGGCACCGATTACCAGGGCAACATCGGTTTGCGGGAAATCGCCGTTGATCTCTTCCATCTCAATCAGGCGGTCGTAAGGAATATCGGATTCGGCGAGCAGCACGTTCATGTGCCCGGGCATGCGTCCGGCAACGGGGTGAATGGCGAAGCGCACATCGACGCCCCGCTTGGTAAGAGCATCGTAAAGTTCGCGCACTTTGTGCTGCGCCTGGGCCACAGCCATGCCGTATCCCGGGACCACGATGACGCGACTGGCGGCAGAGAGAAGTGCTGCGGCTTCTTCCGCAGTCGCGCTCTTGACCGGCTTCGCTTCTTCTCCCGCAGCCGCCGACGCCTGCACTTGTCCGAAGGCTCCGAACAATACGTTGGTGAAGGAGCGGTTCATGGCCTTCGACATGATGATGGAGAGGATGAGGCCCGACGATCCATCGAGCGCGCCGGCAATGATCAGCAGCTTGCTGTTGAGAACGAAGCCCATGGCCGCCGCCGACAAACCCGCGTAGCCATTCAAAAGCGAAATGACGGTCGGCATATCGGCGCCGCCTATGGGGATAATCAACAGTACGCCGAAGGTCAGCGCGATCAGGACCATCAGGGGAAACAGTAAGCGCGCTTCTGGGTGCAGAACCAGTGAAACGGCAATGACCAGCGCGCCCGCGAGCAGCAAAAAGTTGACGAGGTTCTGACCCTTGTAAGTCAGCGGGCGTTGCGGGAGAATCTCCTGGAGTTTGCCCGCAGCCATTAAGCTCCCGGTAATGGTGAGGCCGCCGAGAATCACTTCCAGCGAAAGCACCGCCATCATGAACGGCGAAATGTCTGGCGTGCGCAGGTAAAATTCGGCCGAGCCAACCAGCGTCACGCACAGTGCTCCGAAAGCGTGACTGAGCGCGGTTCGTTGCGGCACCGCCGTCATCTGTACACGCCCCAACGGGATACCAATGATGGTGCCGAGCACCAGCGCAATCGCGATCAGCCGATAGTCGACGATGCCGTGATGCAGCAGGGTACCGCAAATCGCCAGCAGCATTCCCAATTCGCCCGCCCAGATACCATGACGAGCCGTGGTGGGCGAACTCATCCACTTGAGCGAAAAGATAAACAAAACGCTCGCGATGAGATAGACAACTTCGATGACGATCTGACTGCCTGCAAGTTCGCCCGTCATCAATGAGCCGCCGAGTTAGCCGCCGGCTTGGCTGCGGGGCGGCTGGATTTGAACATCTTCAACATGCGATCGGTGATCAGGAAGCCGCCGACGATGTTACTGGTGGCTGCGACCACCGCGATGAATCCAAACACGGCGGCGAGGGTGCTCTTGTGTTCGCCAACCAGGACGATCGCGCCAACGACCGCGATGGCGTCCAATGCGTTGGTCAACGACATCAACGGAGTATGCAACAGAGGCGAGACTCGCCGGATCACTTCAAAACCGATAAAGCCGGCGAGCACCAGGATAAACAGTGCGTTGATCAGGTCCGAACTGCTATTCATCTTTGCTTCTTCCTTTGTAGGGTCTCTTTCAGCGAAGAACCTCGTCGGTTCTCTGGCGTTGAATTACGTTCCGCACTTCGCCAGCGCTGGTAACGCTAACGACTCGCGGGTGCGCGCGTGCACAATTTCTCCGCCACGAGTCAGCAGAGTCTCGCGAACAATCTCGTCCTCGAGGTTGAGATTCAACTTCTGGTCTTTTATTAGATGGGTCAAGAATGAAGTGACGTTGCGGGCATACATCATGCTGGAGTGATACGGCACGCCAGCCGCAAGATTCACCGCTCCGATAATCGTTACACCGTGTTTGACGACGGTCTTGCCGGGTTCCGTGATCTCGCAGTTTCCGCCACGTTCAGCGGCCAGATCGACAATCACCGAACCGTGCGCCATTCCCTTCACCATGTCTTCGGTCACCAGCACCGGAGATTTTTTTCCGGGAATCACGGCCGCGGTGATCACAACGTCGCTTTCCTGCACTGCCTTTCCGAGCAGCTCGCGTTGACGGCGATAGAAATCTTCGTCCTGGGCGCGCGCATATCCGCGGGCGTCCTGGGCGTCTTGCGCTTCGATCGGGAGTTCGACAAAGCGAGCGCCAAGGCTCTGCACCTGCTCCTTGGCCGCGGGCCTTAAATCGTAAGCCGAAATCACCGAGCCCAGGCGGCGCGCGGTTGCGATCGCCTGCAATCCGGCTACGCCGGCGCCGATCACAAATACGCGAGCGGGCGTCACGGTTCCGGCTGCGGTTGTCAACATGGGAAAGATGCGCGGATGCAAGTTGGCGGCCAGCAACACGGCTTTATATCCGCTGGCCGTTGCCATCGATGAGAGCGCATCCATGCTCTGGGCACGGGTTGTGCGAGGCATCAGCTCGACGGAAAAGGCGGTGACGCCGGCGTTGGCGATGTCCTGCACAACTTCTCTCGAACCGAACGGCCGCAAAAATCCGACAAGAATTTGATCTCTGCGAAAAAGGGCCAGGTCCTGTTTCCCGGTGAGGTCGTTGGCGCCGTAGCAAAGAATCTGGACGATAATGTCAGCGGCGGCAAACACGGCAGCGCGATCGGGAACCAGCTTCGCGCCCTTGTCGGCATACAGAGAATCGGGATAGCCGGCCTCGACGCCTGCGCCGGATTGGAGGTGGACTTCAAAACCCGCCTTGGTCAGCATCGGAATCACGGACGGCACCAGCGCAACCCGCCGATCTCCCGGATAAATCTCTTTCGGCACACCTATGATCAAGTTTCCCTGCCTGTGTCGCGATTTTTCATCGCGCGATCAAAAACATTCGGAGCCGTCCGCACTCAAACCAAGCGTGTCGTTGCGGGCCAGTTCCAAGGAACGAGGATTCTAGTTGAGCGGATGCCTGCACGTAAATGACTTCTTTGCGGCGGTGAGGCGGCCCGGGGAAGCAACGGGAGCATACGGGAATAGTTTGGATTCAGCACGAGAGACTCAGTCGCAGACCGTCGCCATCGACGGACGCCGTAATATCGGCGCAGTTTTGCACGATCCAATCGGCGCCGGCCTCTTCCAGATCGTGGCGCTTCATGGTCGTGAGGAATGCGATCACACGCGCACCCGCGGCTTTTCCCGCGCGCACTCCAGCGGCTGCGTCTTCCACGACGACACAATCGGCAGCGGCAAACCCGAGCCTCGCCGCCGCTTTCAGGTAAGGCTCGGGATCGGGCTTGCCGATCTTCACATCGCTCGACGTGATCATCGTTTTCGGAATCGGTAGGACTGCGGCGCGCAAGCGCACTTCGGCTAGCGGGCGCGTGCATGAGGTTGCAATCGTCCAGCGCTCAGGCGGCAGGGAGTTCAGCAGCTCACGCGCACCCGGCAACAGGACGATGCCGTCGAGGTCTTCCATTTCTCTGCGTTCCACTTCGCGATCTTCGAGGTCGATATCCGCATTTGGCAGCAGTTCGCGGATTGTGGTGCGGCTCGGCCGGCCATGCGCGACGTGGACCACAATCTCTGGATCAAGACCATGTTCCACCGCCCAGCCATGCCACACCCGGGCGACCGCCGGAGTGGAATCGATGAGGACGCCGTCCATATCAAAAAGAAGGGCGCTGCAACCAAGGTCCCCGAGCGTCACTTGCCTTTCACCCCTTCCGCGATCAGGGGCGACTCCGACTTTTGCAGTTCGGCGGCAACCCTTTCCATCTGGCGCATGGCGCGGAGATGATTTCGTCCGGCAATCTTCAGGACGTCGTCGTCGGAGTATCCGCGTCGCAGCAGCTCCGCAAATAAATAAGGGTAGCGCGAGACGTCTTCCAAACCAGCCACCATCGAATCCGGAACGGCCTGATAAAAATCGGCGCCGATGCCGACGTGGTCAATGCCCGCGACCTTGCGAATATGGTCAACGTGATCGGCAACGTCAGACACAGTTCCGCGCGGAAGCGGATTGGCCTTCTCCCAATCGGCAAGGCCTTTGGCAATCGCTTCGTCGGTATCGAAACGCGCGTGCAGGTCCCTGACGGCCTGCTCGCGCTTACCTTGCCATTCGTGATTCTTGGGCGAAACGAAATCTCCGATAAAGGTGACGTGGACCACTCCGCCATTGTTTGGCATCAGGCGCAGCACATCGTCGGGAACGCAGCGCGGGTGCGGGGTAAGGGCGAAGGCATTCGAGTGAGAGAAAATTACCGGGGCGCGCGTTATCCGCAAAGTGTCGCGCATCGTGTCCGCGCTGACGTGCGAGATATCCGCGAACATGCCCAAACGGTTCATCTCTTTCACCACGCGCTCCCCGAACCCGGTGAGGCCGTAGTGTTCGGGACGGTCGGTCGCCGAATCGGCCCAGTCAATATTGTCCCAGTGCGTGAGCGTCATGTAACGGGCGCCCAACTCGTGAAAAATACGCAGCGCGGCGGGAGAATTCTCAATCATGTGTCCGCCCTCGACGCCCAGCAGACAAGCGATGCGACCCGACTGGTGAATACGGTCGATGTCGTCGGCGGTGCGCGCCTGCTCGAGTTCAGGCCCGCGGTTTATGAAGCGCAGCGCGACATCAAACTCGCGAAGCGCTTCGTGCAGAGATATGTGGGTCTTCTGGGTGGCCGACTCGACGTAAATCGACCAGTATTGCGCGCCGACGCATCCTTCGCGCAACCGCGGAATATCGGCGCACAGCGTCGGCTGCACCTTGCTCATGTCGAACGCGGTCAGGTCGCCTGCCTTGGTTTCCATAAACATCGACGGCAGATCGTTGTGCGTGTCAATCAGCGGAGCCTTCTGCAAGAGCGCTCGAGCCCGGGCGAGTAATTTTGCATCGGGAACCGGCGCGACGTCCTGCGCGGCGCTAACTCTGGCCAACACAGAGTGGGCGAGTACGGCGGAACCAGCGGCCAGACTTGTTTGTTCGATAAAACGGCGGCGTGAAATCAAAGGGCGGCTCCCATGGGGGTGGATTCCCCTAAATCTGAGCGACAACTTCTACAACAAAAACGCGGAGCGAGGATCCGTGCGGCTTCTGAGACCGGCTGGCGAATGCCGGCCGTTGAATTTGGTGAGCGCGGCAGGGCTCGAACCTGCGACCCACGCCTTAAAAGGGCGATGCTCTACCAGCTGAGCTACGCGCCCCACCAATTTCAATTTAACACATTTTCTTGTGCGAATCTGGCGACAGGATGGACTCGGAATGGACTCGGGATGGACTCGCTGGCGACTCGCCCGCCGTGACCTCGCCTGCAGAAGAGCGATACACTCAGATTCGATGGCATCTCCGCGTTTGTTTTGGATCGTTACAGCGTTCGCCACGGCTGCTATTTTTTCTCCTACTCTCGCCCATGCGGAGAAAAAACAATTGCCCTCGGTACGCTGGACGGCGGGCGCCGCCGGCTGCACATTCGAACGCGGTGACGATGGACGCTACCGCTGGACAATGACCGGCAACGACGTGAGCGTCACGCTTCTCGTGGATTCGCAGGAACTAACCAAAAGCCGCCGTCGCTTCTATCGCCTCCTCGG
>JAYUJG010000387.1:0-4019 GCA_043765355.1 Acidobacteriaceae bacterium
GTCGACATCGATCCTCGCTCGCGGCCGGGAGACGAATACACCGTGAACGCCACCGGGCTCGGCAATTCATGGGAACAGGCATCTGGAGCCAGCTATCGCGAGATTCTTGACACCAGCGACTGGGATAAATCAGTGGCCGTCAACACGCCCGGCCAGAGCGGCCAACCGGGCAGTTCACACTATTCCGACTTGCTGCCGCTCTGGGATGCGGGCCGCTACTTTCCGCTAGTCTATTCAAGAAAAGCGGTGGAAGGTGAAACCACCGATCGCTTAGTGCTGGAACCCTGAAGCGAATTCCCGTAGAGACGCGGCTTGCCGCGTCTCCCAGTGTCGCCTGGCTAGTTCAGTCATGGAGGAAGACGGGGCAAGCCCCGTCTCTACACGAGAGTTTTATGAATTCGAGAATCAACTTCATCTTTTTCGATGTAGGCAACACACTGCTCTTCCCTAACCGCGAGCGCATTCACGCACCTCTCGCCGAACGCGGCTTCGCGCTCGATCCCGAGCATCTGCGCGACCTCGAATGCCGCATCAAGAATCAGTTCGACGGCATGATGACCGCCAACGGCAGCACCGACCATAGTTTCTGGTGGATGTTCTACTCCCAACTGCTGTCCGAAATTGGCCTCAAGGACGACGTGCTCCGCGATCAGCTTGTCGCGGGTATTCGCAAGTCTGCCAACTGGGACGTCATTCTCTCCGGCACCGCCGAACATCTTCGTGAGATTGGCGAGCGCTATCGCATCGCCGTCATCTCCAATGCCGACGGCAAAATCGAAGACGTGCTCCGCCGGAGCGGGATCGTCGAATGCTTCCACACCATCACCGATTCCGGACTAGTCGGCTACGAGAAGCCACACCCGGAAGTCTTTCGCCAAGCCCTGCAGAGCATGAATGCAGCGCCCGAAGAAAGCCTCTACGTCGGCGACGTTTATTCCGTGGACTACGCCGGCGCAATCGGCGCAGGCATGAGCGCAATTTTGATGGACGTCCCGAGCGCGTACCGTGACAAGGGAGTGCCGCGGGTGGAGTCGCTCGCCGAATTACAGCTCGCCCTGCGCAGAGCGGAGTCCACCACGAGCTAGCAGCCTCGGCCACACGCTACAATCGCCAAATCATGTTCCATCAAACTGTCTTCGACTCTGCCCGATTTTTCATCTTCCTGAGCGCCGCGCTGCTGCTGGCCGTCGCTCCCGGCCCGGGCATGCTTTACGTTCTGGCTCGCGCCCTTGGAGATGGACGCCGCGAAGGCCTGCTCTCGGCCCTCGGCACATTCTTCGGCGGCATGGTGCATGTGTTCGCCGCCGCTGCCGGCGTCTCCATCTTTCTTGCAAGATCGGCGCTAGCCTTTGCGACGGTGAAATATCTCGGCGCCGCCTATTTATGTTTTCTCGGGATTCGAATGATTCTCGACGCCAGAAAAGATTCCAACAAAGATGATGGATCTTCGTTCACCAATCTTCCGCGCACCAGAAGTCCCTTCTGGCAAGGCGTCATCACCGAGGCGCTGAATCCAAAGACAGCTTTGTTTTTTCTTTCGTTCATTCCTCAATTCGTAAATCGAGGCGCCGGACATGTGTTCTTCCAGTTCGTTTTACTGGGAACGCTCTCGGTGGCGCTGAACACTTCAGCCGATATTGTTGTGACGCTTCTCGCCGGACCGCTAGGCCAGCGAATCCGCGGGTCGGCGCGTTTCCGTCGCCGTCAGCGCACCGTTACCGGCGCGGTGATGATTGGTCTGGGGAGCTACCTGGCTTTCGGCGAATCAAATTAAGAGTATCTGGTGATCGTGGCAATCCGGATGGATGTTCCGATAAAGATCGGCCAGCAGCGCGGTTCCATACCGCGCCACAAAACTCACGCCGGCAACTTCGCGTTCCTGCAGAATCTTATTCGGAAATAGCGCATGGCTCACCGCGTCCGCGTGGCGGGTAATCACTTCGTTACGCAGCGACTCCGCACGCGAAACCCGCGCCTGCAGCCGGGTGATTTGACTCGCCATGCTGCCCTTGGCAGTTTCAACGGTATCAACAAGCGTCGAATCCAACCGGCCAATCGACTCGCTGAGCGCCGTCATCGACCGCTCAACCGCCGCCTGGGCTTCCGAAAAGCGCGTCTGCAAATCGGCCGGCAGCGAGCGGGCGGCAATCGCTTCTCGAACTTTTCCCGGACCGCCGAAAACTTCGGGTACTCCAAGTTCGTAGCGTGTCAAAATTCTCTCTGGCTTCGCTTCGATCAGAGTCGCCGAAAATCGCGGCAGAATCGGAGTCACGCGTCCCAGCAGCTTTTCGTAGACGACCGCGACCTGCGCGAAATATGCGACCTCGGCCGCTCCTCCGGCGTAAACCAGCGTCGGCAATAGATAGTCCTGAACCACCGGGCGCAACAGCACATTCGGATTGAAATTCTCGGGTGCCCGCTCAATACGGCCAAGAAGATCTTCGGCTGACACGCGTTCATCGCCTACCACGAACTCGGCGTCAGTGTGAGTGTGAGAGCGATTGCCGTT
The DNA here is from genome assembly GCA_043765355.1 of Acidobacteriaceae bacterium. Taxonomy (GTDB): domain Bacteria; phylum Acidobacteriota; class Terriglobia; order Terriglobales; family Acidobacteriaceae; genus Acidiflorens. Next base: position 2,510 of record JAYUJG010000387.1, read on the forward strand.
ACCGTTAGGTTTACGCCGGATCACGGTGCGAGCGCCATCTTTCACTTCAAAAAGCAGCGCAGTGACAGCAGTGACTTTCACCTGCTGGTGATATCCCGCCGCTTCAATCGCTTTACCTCGCTCCAGCAGCGCGTCGTCGAGATCCGAAGCGCGTTCGATCGCGGCGCGGAAAAGAGGTTTCGCGAGATCGTGAAACTCTTTGTCGGCTGGGTCAAGTAGGATGATGCCCCAATCCGCAAACAGCCGGGCAAACAGGAGTCCAAACGCGCTACCCAAAGTCTCGCCCGGACGATAAGCCTCGCGCAGCCACGTCGTGATCTCGGAATCCCCAAGCAACGCGGCGGCGCGCTCGATCACCGCTTCGATCTCCGGACCAAACTTCACGGCTCCAACGGGAGCGTCGGCGATACCCTTGCTATCCACGGCCAGCAGCTCTGGAAGGCCATTTTCGGCCAAAAGCGAGACGTGGTTGACCTCGGCCAAATCGTGATCCTCGGTTGCGAGCCAAAAGATCGGGACGCAATCCACACCCGCCGCCGTCGCATCTTCCGCCAGTTTGACCGCCGTCAGCGCTTTGAAAATCGAAAATAGCGGTCCGCCGAAAAGGCCTACTTGCTGTCCAGTAACCGCTGTCAACGCCCCGCGCTTCAGCCGCTCGATATTGGCCAGCGTCTTGGCGGATGATCCCCAGGCGCGATTCTGCCGCTCCAGTATCTCGCTCACCCTGGCACGACGCGCGGCATCATACCCGGCGCTGCCGCCGACTAGTTGCGATTCGTCCTTGAGCCATTCTGAAAAGATTGGGGATCGTGGATAAAAGCCGCGAACCGAGGGAGTGTAAGAAAGATAATCGAGGAAAAAACGGGTGGTATGCGGAATCTGCTGGAAGGGCAAACACTGCGACTTCATCGGCAGCACTCCCAACATCTTTCGCTACAGCGACGCATTCTCTCAATCCGCATAGGTTCTCAGTCTGCCAACACCCAAAATAGCACTTCCCGCACAGCCGGCACCAAACTCAACTACATATGATGACGACGGATCGTTATGGTTGCAGAGAGTAACCGCAATTCAGCAACCGCCAGGAAAGCAATTGGAAGCCCCCGTGGTCCTCCGTGCCCCCTGTGTTCAAGCCTTTGCCTTTCTCGTCCCAGATGCAATCGGAGCTTCCTCGAAGGCTCACCGATCACCAGCGCCGTTCAAACACCACCGCGACGCTGTCTTCGTATGTTATCCGCCAATCCTGCGGCAGCTCGCGCAGTAGGTTGGCGAGCGCCGAACCTGCGGGCAGGAGAGCCGTGCGCACCCGCCACTTGTCCAGCATATTTCGCCATCCCGGCTCGGCGTGAGCCATGACCACGTACTCGCGAATCCGGTCTGCGCCGTAGAGATCGTGACGGTCATCGACCACGACTTTTCGCGCGGGATACAGGCGGTAGATGAGATAGCCTCCCCAGGCGTCGCTGGAAAACACCGGCGCCGCGCCCGGCTTCCCCTGAAAGTCCTGCTC
>JAYUJG010000388.1:0-4915 GCA_043765355.1 Acidobacteriaceae bacterium
TTCCCTTGGAAATCACAGCCCGCGACGCTTCTGGAGGAAGCGTTAGTTATGAACTCGGCAGCGCGGCGCACGACACCGTCGAGTTACGCGATGGGTCTGTGCTCTCGGGAGACTTGGTTTCAGTCACTGGCATGCAAATTGTGGTCCGCATCGGCGGCAACGCTCAAACATTTGACCAAACCAGGTGAAACGGATTCTCCTGACCGAGCGCGATCCGGCAGACTGATCGTGGGTAATTCTGTTCGCTGAAGTGCACTCCTCAATTGTCCTTCCGCCCGCCGCTATGCCACAATCTCGTGCATGCGCCGCGTGCTCGCCTCACTGCTTGCAGTTTTCCTTTTGGGCGTATTCACTCATGCCACGAAAGCCAATTCCAACGATCCCGCGGAATCGGGCCTCGTCATGTTCTGGCCGAACCAGGAAGCCGCCATCCTGAAATTGACCTTTTCGAAATTTCAGAATATGGGCACCACTTCCGGACAGATGCTTCTGGGTTCGAACGTGCTCGTACAAAATCTTTTCACCAAAACCATTCCCACTGCAAGTTTCAGTGTGGCCCTGCTGGATAAGGATCGCGTGCGCGTCGGCGACGGCTTGCTGTCGATCAACAACCTGGAATCGGGTCAGTCGGCTAGAGTGCGGTTCACTTGCGAGTCTTTGGGAGACCCCAGCATTCTTACCATCTTGGCAAGCAACAAGAGTGGCGTGCCAACATCGCTCAAAACGATCTCGATGACCGTGATTTCCGTCCCGGCGGGCGCCAGCCTGAAGGTGGACGACGAGGACGCAGGATTGACTCCGGCAAAAATCAATGTCGGCATTGGAAAGCACCAGTTGGAACTGACGAAGGAAGGCTTTGCCATTGCTACGACGCCGATTGACGTCGCCCCAGACGAGGCTCCCGGGGGCAGCATTACGATCACCCTCGGCGGACTCAGCGACGACAATATCGAGCTGCGCGACGGTTCGATCCTGACGGGAAAAGTAATTTCCATGACGTTGGACTCGGTTGTGATTGACGTTGAGGGCCAGCAACAAAAACTGGATCGCCACCGGGTCAAGAAGATATTTCTGGTTGAGCACACCGTGACGACTACAACGATCGGCGCGCAGGAACCCTCCAAAAAGAAGGCGGCTGCCGCGACTCCGCATCATTAAGACGACCAGTAGACGGCAATCGAGCCGATTCTTCTTGTGCATCGTCCAGTCGTCGCCTATATTTAGAACGAACGTTCGAACTGATGACGGCCAAGACCCCAACTCGTGTTCTCCGCCGCAAGCGTGCTGTCTCTGCTCCGGCTGCGACCCGATTCGATCGCCGCCTGGGCGAGATTCTCGATCACGCCACGGAAGTCTTTTGCTACAAAGGATACGAAGGCGCCTCCATGCGTGACCTTTCCCGCGCGTCCGGAATGTCACTGGCGGGTCTGTACTACTATTTCGAATCCAAAGAGCGGTTGCTATTCCTGATTCAACGGCACACCTTCACCACGATTTTAGAGACTCTAAAAACTCGCCTCGCTGGCGTCGCGGATCCTGAACAGCGCATTTGTATTTTCATCCTGAACCACCTCCAATATTTTGTGAGCAACCAGCAAGGCTTGAAAGTGCTGTCGCATGAAGACGAGTCTTTGAAAAACGGTCTGAGCGCGGAGATTGCCGGCATCAAGCGCGAGTACTATCGCATCTGCCTCGGGCTGATGGAAGACCTTAAACGCAGCCGCAGTCTCGATTTCAACGCGCGCACGGCGGTGATGAGCCTTTTTGGAATGATCAACTGGATATATACCTGGTACAACCCGCGCGTCGATGGCGATGCCGAAGCGCTCGCGGGGCAGATGAGCGACATTGTTCTTAACGGGATTGTGCGCGGCGAGAGCCGCGCAAAAAGAATTAGGGCAAAATAAATTCGAGGAGCGACTCATGGCGACAACAACAACGACGCAGCCGGCTGCCGGCGACACCACCAAACAGCTCATCAACTATCGCACCGACGCCGGCGTTGCCGTCATCGAGATGAACGATCCTCCGGCGAACACCTACACCTACGAAATGAACCGCCAACTCGATGAGGCGATTCTCAAAGCGCGCATGGATAACGACGTACACGTCATCGTTCTTACTGGCGTTGGCGACAAGTTTTTCTCCGCCGGGGCGAACATTAAGATGCTGGCGTCGGTCGATCCGACGTTTAAGTATTACTTCTGCCTGCACGCGAACGAGACACTGCTGCGGTTGGAGCACACTCCAAAACTCGTAATCGCCGCCATCAACGGCCACTGCGTTGGCGGAGGACTCGAAATCGCGATGGCCGCGGACATTAGAATCGCTCGCAAAGACGCGGGGAAGATTGGCCTTCCCGAAGTCAACCTGGGCGTCCTCCCCGGCACCGGCGGCACGCAGCGCCTGTCGCGCATGGTAGGAAAAAGCAAAGCCATCGAGCTGATGATTACCGGAAACACGTTTTCTTTTGAAGAAGCGCAGGAGTTCGGGATTGTGAACGACATCTTCGAGCGCGACGGCTTCATGGCTAACATCATGGAATACGCGCGCCAGTTCACTCCGCCGAACAAAGCTGCGAAGGCCGTTGGACGCATCAAGCGGGCGGTGCAGACCGGATGGGAGATTCCCATGGAGTCGGCTCTGGCTGTCGAGCGCGAGAATCAACAAATTCTATTTCAGAGCGACGACGCCAAAGAAGGACTGGCGGCTTACGTCGAGAAGCGGCCCGCGGTATTTACTGCGAAATAGGCGGGCAGCTTGAATCCAGGTTGCGAATCGTCTTGGGTAGAGCAGGGCTTTAGCCGTGCCCACCCGCGGCCATCAACGACGGGCTTCAGCCCCTGAGGTTTTATGCCAGGCAAAGTAGCGAAGATCGGAAGCTTCAGCGAGTGGGTTGGGATCTTCAACGAGTGGCGCAAGGAAGTTGGCGTCAACAAAGACGACGTTGAAGCTTTCCACTTTGACACACTCTACGGCGCGATCGAGACCGAAGAGATTCAATTCGGCGCCTACAAGGGCCGCAATAAGTGGGAGAACCTGCGCCAGGTCCCGACGCAGCAGATGCGTGACGCACTGATGAACATGATTATTTATCAGGGCGACACGGAATTTGCCAGCGTGGAGCAGCAGCGCAACCTGTTTGAGACCGCACCCACGGAATGGGATCGCCGCGCCATTACCCGCGTCATGATCGAAGAAATGCGCCACGGCTGGCAGATGTGCGCACTGCTTATTGACTTCTTCGGATCGTCGGGGAAAGTGGAAGCGCAGAAAATGCTGGAGCGTCGCGCCTTTGAAAACCAGCGTCTACTGGGCACTTTCAACGTCGACGTCGATAATTGGCTCGACTTCTTCACCTACACAGACTTTGTCGACCGCGACGGGAAATTTCAATTGCAGATGTTGAAATATTCGTCGTTTGCCCCGCTGGGACGCTCAACTTCCTACATGTTGCGCGAGGAAGCTTTCCACATGGGAACCGGCCATGACGGCCTGCGTCGCGTGGTTGAAGCCGGAGCGATTCCGCGCTGGCTATTGCAAAAGTATCTGAACAAATGGATTTCGAGTTCATTCGACCTTTTCGGTACCGATCATTCGTCGTCGGCACATTGGGCGTATGTCTGGGGAATCAAGGGTCGCTACGACGAAATGCAAAACGACAAGGTCGCCGATCTCGACGACCTCAACGATTACAATCGTCATTTGTATCGGCAAGAGGTTGCGGGATTGGTCGAACGCCTGAACACGTTTTTGAAGCCCGGCGAAAAGAAATTCTACACGCCCGACATCCGCTTCAACCGCAGCATTGGACGATGGAAGGAACAGAAATTCCACTGCGAAACCGGCGAATTGCTCGACGAGCGCGCCTATGGTCAGCATTGCGAGGAGAGTCTGCCGGGCACGAAAGACAAAGAGCTATTGCTCGACATCATCCGCAACGAGAAGAAGTGGATCAAAGAGAAGACGGGTGCGCGCGATCCGCTGTCAACGATTACAGAGCCGCGAAGGTCCGCCATCAATCTTTAGCCAGCCTCACGGTGGACTACGGCGCTGGTTGTCCAGCGAGCGAAGTGGTGTGCTAACTAGCTTTCAAGCAAAATGACGACTACCTCCACAACGCGGCTTAAGGTTGAAATCATAGAACCGGTTGCCCGCATCACCCTGTCGAACCCTCCCGTCAACGTCATCGATCTTCCGATGGCTCTAGAGTTGCACCAGGCACTCGGAGAAATCGAGTCTCGCAAAGACATTTCTGTAGTCGTTTTGCAAGGCAGCGCCCGCGCCTTCTCCGCCGGCGTAGACATCAAAGCCCATCTCCCCGAACAAATTAACGAGATGCTGACGGGCTTTCACGCGGTGATCCGCGCGATCGTGGCCTCGCGCAAGGTTACGATTGCCGCCGTCCGCGGCACTTGCCTGGGTGGAGGCGCCGAACTCGCGGCTGTCTGCGACATGGTCTATACCTCGCGCGATGCTATTTGGGGATTTCCTGAGATCAAGCTTGGATGCTATCCGCCAGTTGCGACTGTCGCGCTAGCTGCGCTCATCGGACAGAAGCCCGCCTCTGAACTGATTTTCACCGGAAGGAACATTACGGGAAATCAGGCCGCCGCGATGGGATTGGCCACTCGATCGGTCGCGGCAGAGAAGCTCGACTCGACTGTTGGGCGCGCGCTCGAAGAACTTCGAGCCCTGAGCCCAGCCGTGCTGGATCTCGCCAAGAAATCCATTTACGCTTGGGATGCAATTCACTTCGACAAGGGCCTTGCCAGGGCGGAGAAGATTTATTTTGAGGAACTCATCTCGACCGCGGACGCGCGCGAGGGTATCATGGCTTTCCTCGATAAACGAGATCCCAAGTGGACAGGCAAATAGAAAACGCGAAGCTCAGCGCAGAGACGGACGCCGGGGG
>JAYUJG010000389.1:0-2043 GCA_043765355.1 Acidobacteriaceae bacterium
GCAATGCGGCATTTCGTGTCGGGGTTTCCGTCCGGTCGCAGGGTTTATCCTGTCTGTTGGGCCTGGTGGCCTTCTCGGGCTGCAACTCCGAGCTACCCCTCGTCGCTCCCATCCAAGGCAAAGTGATGGTGGATGGGAAAACGTTGGATGCGTACCAAATCGGTTTTCATCCCGCGGACGGAAGCGAAAGCAAATTCGTCATCAGCGGATTCGTCGGGCCGGACGGGGTATATACTCACATTCCGCACCCATAAAAATGGGTTGACGGTGACAAAATAAACCCGTTATGGCATTCTTGGTCCTTCAGGCAACTCGCCAGGGAGGGCTAATGATGAACGCTTCGACACGGTTTGATACCCAAGTGATTGGTTCGCTGCCGGTTCTTGTCGATTATCTCGACCGTCTGAAATTGGCCGAGATCGTCAACCAGACCGTGCCCTGGGAAGGCGATGTCCCGCTCGGCACGTTGGTGGAGGTGCTGGTGCTCAATCGCTTGCTCAACCCCAAGGCCATGTTTCGCATCGATGACTGGGCGCAGACCTCCGGCGTCGCCGCGTACTATGGCCTGGAACCCAATCAACTCAACGACGATCGCCTGGGCCGAGCCTTGGAACGCGTGGCGACTTCTACCGACCTGATCCAAGGACCGTTGGTGTTGCGGGCCGTGAAAGCGTTCGAATTGGATGTGTCGCAGATTCACTACGACCTCACCAGCATCGAATTCTTCGGCGCCTACGAACAAGCAGCCTCGCCCGAACCATCCCCATCGGACACGGCATCCGCACAGGCCCCGGCAGAGACAGGCCAAGCGAAGTCCGCTCCGCAGCCGACCTATGGCCGCAGCAAGAGCGGCCGCAAGCATGTCAAACAAATCCAGGCCGGCATCAACGTCACGGGGGACGGCGCCGTGCCGGTGGCTCACGCCGCCTTTGACGGCAACACGGCCGAATCGACCACGCATGCCGGCAACGTGCGTCGCTTGAAGGAGATCTTGCCCACCAGCGAACTGTTGTACATCGCCGACACCAAGCTCGATACCGTGGAGAACTTGTGGGAGATCGTCGATGCCAAAGGGAAGTTCCTGTGTGGCGGCGCCTTCAACGTCTCCTTGCAACAGCGGTTCGTGAAACACTACAAGGAACTCAAGCCGGTGCAGTATTGGCCCAAGAGTCAGGAGAAACTGCTGCCGGAAGAACGCGATCAATACCGGGCGTTCGAGTTGACTGATCGCTTGGAAAGAACGGTCGCCGGCAAGAAACAGAAGCACGACTATCGCGTGCTTTTCGTGTGGAGCGAATCGAAGGAGCGTCAGGAAGTCAAGACGCGCGAGCGTCATGAGGCCAAGATTCGGGCGGAGTTCGAAGCGATCGAACGGAACCTGAATCGCTACACGCTCAAGACGCAGCCAGCGATCGTGCGGCGTCTGGAAAAGGCCAAAGGCATGTACGCGGAAGGGAGCCTGTTCGACTACACGCTGGCGGGCCAGGAAGGCAGTTACACGCTGGCGTGGGGGCAGAACGCCAAGACGCTGGCGGAATGGAAGAAGCTCGAAGGCGTGTTCGTGTTGAAGACGAACCTGTCGACGCGTCGATTGCCATTGGGCGCGACGTTGGCGAAGTACCGCGAGCAGATCAACGTGGAAAAGCGGATCGGCAACTTGAAGGGTCCGTTGGCGGTGGCGCCGATGTTCTTGAAGAACCCGGAGCGCATCGCGGGACTGTTGAATGTGCTGGTGTGGGCGTTGATGGTGATGACGCTGATGGAACGGGAGGTGCGGCGCAAGCTGAAGGGCAAGCCGTTGTTTGGCCTGTACCCGGAAAACCGCCCGAGCCCGGCTCCGACCGGCCCCGCGATCCTGGAATGTTTCCGAACGCTGTGCGTTGTGATCGTGAAGCATAAGCGAACTCAAAGTCGCCATCTGGCGGAGCCGACCGCCGTGCAGACGAAGTTACTGAAGTTGTTGGGAATCCCGCCGAGTACGCTAAAAGCATTCAAGCGAAGCAGCGGCATCTCGGTAACATAGTCCATCCGAAAACCCTATTT
>JAYUJG010000390.1:0-1878 GCA_043765355.1 Acidobacteriaceae bacterium
TGCTGCTCTCGTTCTACGAAGGTAAGACGATCGACTTCGCGGTCGGCAGGAATGCCGATGGCAGCGACGTCAAGATTCAAGGCAAAGTCATCCGCAGCGGATACGTTCCGGCGTCCTACATCAACGGATATCCGCAGCAGGCCTCTACCCAGCCGATCATTGAGATTAACGGCATCCTGCGTTTTGGCCTTCCCGGCGAGCCCAGATTTCCCGCGCTCTCCGCCGACTCGATTCTCAAACCGACACTGAATTGGCAACTCGCAACCACGCAGGCGGGCAAGTCGGAAGCCGAGATTTCGTACGTCTCGGGCGGCATGACCTGGCAGTCCGACTACAACCTCGTCGTCTCTGACAGCGCGAAGAATTCCAACTTCAACTCGCTCGATCTCGTCGGGTGGATCACGATGCAGAACCACAGCGGGAAAACGTTCGAGGATGCGCGCATACGGTTGATGGCCGGCGACGTCAGCAAACTACAGGGGAGTGTCAATCAAAATGCCTATCGTCTCGAGGGCAAGGCGATGGACATGGCCGGCGCGGCACCTGTTGTCAGCGAGAAATCTTTCGACGAGTTTCATCTTTACACGCTGGAACGTCCGGCCACGCTGCACGACAACGAAACCAAGCAGGTTGAGTTTGTGCGCGCGACCGGCATCCAGTCGCAGCGGCTTTACATCTACGATGGCGCGCAGACCGCGCAGTATAGCTACTACTCGCCCGAGCAAATTCGCAACGAGCCGGGATACGGTACGGCTTCGAATCCGAAGGTCTGGGTGATGCAGGAGCTGAAGAACTCCGAAGGCAATCACCTCGGGATTGCGCTGCCCAAAGGGCGTCTGCGTTTCTATCGCCGCGATACCGACGGCAGCTTGCAATTCATTGGCGAGAATTCCATTGACCACACTCCGAAAGACGAAATGATTCGCGTCTATACCGGCAACGCTTTTGACATTGTTGGGGAGCGCAAGCGCACGAGCTATCACGTCGAGTCAAATCAGCGTTGGATGGACGAGACGTTTGAAATCCGCGTACGCAATCACAAAAAAGAAGCGGCCAATGTGCGGGTCGTCGAACACCTTTATCGCTGGACGAACTGGAAGCTCGCCGAGCAGTCGCACGAATCGAAAAAGCGGGACGCTCAGACGGTTGAATTTCCGGTTGAGGTCGCGGCCAATGGGGAGCAGGTTGTGACTTACACGGTGCATTATTCGTGGTAGTTGGACTTACGGCGGGTTCGCTCACCGCATCCCACGCATCGCAAGGTACGGCGATGCGTGGGGCGCGCTGGCTTCAGTTGTTCTCGTGCAAAGCATATTTCACTTTTGGGTAGGTGCGGTCGAATGCCGCCCAGAGCAATCCGATCAACGCGAAGATTAAATAGCTTCCCTCTGGCCCAACGGAGCCTCCCGTGAGCCAATTGGGGCCGTGCAAGGTGGAGTTGATCAGGTGCCCGGGCAGAATCGATCCGCTGTCGGGAACGGAATAGAGATAGGTCTCGCCCCAATCCCACGCCATGTGAAAGCCGACGGCCCACCAAAGATCGCCAGTGCGGCGAAGAGTGAGACATAGAAAAAAGCCGATCAATCCAGCCGCCACCAGGCCAGTTTTCGCTTCGCCGGGATTGGATCTGTGGATGTAACCGAAAGCGAAAGAGAGGAGAGCGGCGGTTGGCCAGAAATTCATTCCCTTTGCGAGCACCCACTGCGAATAGCCACGCATGAGGAAATCTTCAAAGAACGCCGTGAACAAAAAGAAAATGGCGTAGTACAACGCAAATTTCCAGACGCGCGCGCCGTGCAATGCAAGCGAGCCGAATTCGAATGCGCCCATCAGTCGCAGCGCCAGCATCAGAAGGCTGAGCGAGCCGAGGCCCCATAG
>JAYUJG010000391.1:0-4118 GCA_043765355.1 Acidobacteriaceae bacterium
CTTTTCGTCCTGCGCAGCCAGCGCCACCATGGCATAGCGATGAATAAACGGCGTCACCGCCTGCTTCTGCTTATGCGGAGGAACATTCGCCGCCACAAACAGCACCTGCCGCAGCCCATAGCGATCCGCCGCCGCCCGTGCCAGCGCCAGATGTCCGCGATGGATCGGATCGAAACTGCCGCCGAAAAGTCCGATATTCATTCTAAGAGTTTCCCGTCCGCCATCCTTCGCGATCTAACCCGCCAAGCTATCTCACAAATCCCATTGAAGGCCCAGATTCAACTAGCCGAAAAATTCTCGAATGATTGTCCCCCATCGCCATCTCCCCCGCGCCGTGTCCCTCGCGCCAGGTCCCCCATCGCCGTGTCCGTATTGCTGTGGAAGAGCGGCCCTTCAGGGCCGCGTAAGCCGATCAAAATAGCGCGGGCTTTAGCCCCCGAGCCCCCCAGTTTCGCCGCTTATCCACCCACATTGCAACCCGCCATCCCTGTTGCCCGACGATGTTCCCCGCCCTGCTCTTGCACCACCGAGTTTTACCCGAACCATCTTATGCGATTAGGCTGTCGTTAACGCATTTGCGTCATTCTCGTTGTAGCCCCCAGGCTGTCCAGGCAGGTGATCTGGCACTGTACCTCTGGCCACCGTGCGCCGCTAAAATCGCGGTGGACTAGCGTAACTCGCTCCGCGCCCGATACGCGCATAGCATGAATTTATGCGAATGAAACTCCCCCTCATCCGCAGCTTGGTCGTCGCTCCGGCGCGCGCTCCCATCTTGCGCTACGGAGTCGCTCTCCTCAGCGCGCTCCTCGCTTTGATCCCCACCCTGTTTTTCTCAGATATCGCCGAGAGCCGTCTGGTCGTGTTCGCCGTCGCCGTCATGGTCAGCGCCTGGTATGGAGGCTGGAAGCCCGGCCTCGCCGCCACCTCGTTCGCCCTTACCGTCAGCGCCTACTATTCATTCGCCGGAGACCTGACGCCCAGCGAGTATCGCAGAGCGATCGCGCACCTCGCTCTATTTTTCGCCGTGGCCCTGCTCATCTGCTGGTTCAACGCCGCTCTCCGCGCTACCCAGGAAAGCCTGCGCCGCTCGGAAAGTAATTTCCGCTCGCTCGTCATGAACGCTCCCTACGGCATCTGCCGCTGCGACGCCCTCGGCATGCTCCAGGACGCTAACCCCGCCCTGGTCGCCATGTTCGGCTATGCCACCGCCGCCGAACTCACCGGCAGACATCTGGGCAGCCTCTATGCCGATGCGCAGCAGTGGTTTCAAACCGCCGACTATTTTCATAGCCGCAAAGAATTCAACGACCTCACCACCGAGTGCATCCGCAAAGACGGCGCGACCATCGTGGCGCGCATCTCTGGTCGTTCGATCCCAAACGGAAAATCCGGAGGCACCTTCGAAATTTTCATCGAAGACGTCACCGAGACTCGCACCCTCGAAATGCAACTCCGCCAGGCGCAAAAAATGGAAGCCATCGGACGCCTCGCCGGCGGCATCGCGCACGACTTCAACAATTTGCTCATGGTCATCTCCGGCTACTCCGAGTTTCTGCTCGAGCGCCTCGGCCCCGATCCCCGCCTGCGCGGTCCGGCTCAGGAAATCTCCAACGCCACCCAGCGCGCCACTTCCCTGACCCGGCAATTGCTCGCCTTCAGCCGCAAACAAATGCTCGCGCCCAAGGTCCTCGACCTCAACGAAGTGGTCGCCGAAAACTTGAAAATGCTCACCCGCATGATCGGCGAAGACATCGATCTCGTCATGGTCCCCGGCCCTGCTCTCGGAGCCGTTCGCGCCGATCCCGGCCAGATCGACCAGGTCATCATGAACCTCGCCGTCAACGGCCGTGACGCCATGCCCCAGGGCGGCAAGCTCACCATCGAAACCTCTAACATTCATCTCGACGAAAACTTCGCCCGCACTCACTCCCCGCTCACCTCCGGCGAATACATCATGCTCGCCATCAGCGACACCGGTGTCGGAATGGACGGCGAAACCCAGTCCCGCATCTTCGAACCCTTCTTCACCACCAAGGGTTCCAAAGGCACCGGCCTCGGCCTTTCCACGGTCTATGGAATCGTGAAGCAGAGCGGCGGTTTCATCTTCGTCGACAGCCAGCCCCAGCGCGGCACCGCCTTCCGCGCCTATTTTCCACGAGTGGATGCCCGCGAAGACACCGTCGCCGCACCCGAATCTCTTGCCCTTCCCCGCGCCCATCATGGACAGGAAACCATCCTGCTCGTCGAAGACGAAACCAACCTGCTTCGTCTCGCCCGTCAGTATCTTGAAACCCAGGGCTACAAAATCCTCGAAGCCGCTGACGGCGCAGCCGCCCTGCAAATTGTCGACGGCTACAAAGGGACCATCGATCTCCTGCTCACCGACGTCATCATGCCCGGAATGAACGGCCGCGAATTGGCCTCTCAAATCGCCTTGCTCCTCCCCAATGTCCGCGTGCTCTACATGTCGGGCTACACCGAAAATGCCGTCGGCCACGATGGCATGCTCGACCCCGGCATTAACTTGCTCCAAAAACCGTTCAGCCTTCCCGCCCTCAGAGATCGCGTCCGCGAGGTGCTGGATTCCGAGCCGATTCCTCTGGAGGTCGCTATGTCGTCCCGCACCGGTTCATGCCTGGTGGATGGAACACTTGTTGGTGGGAAAAAAGTTCCGCCGTTCCGCGCTCGTCGCTTCAACCTTCAGCTTCCGCTGCACTATCGTCCCCTGGGCGAGCAGAACTGGCGCCCCGGCACCACGGAAAACATCAGCCGCTCCGGTTTGCTCTTTCAGGCCCAGGAATTGCTTTATCCCAACGCGCTGCTCGAAATCAGCTTAGTGTTGCCACCGGAAATTGCCGGCCTGGCCGCCACCGAGGTAATCTGCCGCGGAGAAATTGTCCGCTCCGTAGGAACGCAAGCCCCAGGCGTGATCCCCGCTCTGGCCGCAAAGATTCTCCAATACCACTTCCAACACGGCACCCACGTAGCCGAAGCCTAAAGTTTAGTAGGTTCGTGTGGTGACGGGGCTCCGCCCCGTAAACCCGAGCGCAGCTCCGCAAAGTCGACAGTCATGAAAGCAAGTCATCACCCGCGGTTACCTTGGATACCCGCAGCGCCTTGGACAACGCCCTCTCCGGCTGTTACATTTTCGCCAGTACCATTGCGTGATCGGAGTGACAATAACTATGTCCCTGGTCGTGAAACTCGAAGACGATCTCGGCGAGCGCAGCGAGTGGGTCATGCTCCACGGCGTAGTCCCCGTCACTACCCACGCGGATTTCCTCCTGCTCAGCGGCATCGACCCCTTCGGCAAGACCGTATTCAATCACCTGCAAATGGAAGCCTTCCTGAAAGAATGGGATCGCGCGAAAGATCGCGTGCACGACGACTCCCAAAAAGAAGCGTGGCAAAAAGTAAAAGAAATGGCCGAAACCTGCCGCCACGACCGCGACCTCTATCTCCGCTTCGTCGGCAATTGACCCCGCTCGAATAGCCGCCTCACTTCGACAACGCCCCCAGCGCCTCGCGAAACAGCACATCAAAACTCTGCCCCACCGCCGCGCCCCGAGCCGCCAACAACGCCTTATCCGCCGCCGCTCGCTGATACCCCAGATTCACCAACGCCGAAATCACATCTTCCTCCACCGGACTAGCCAGCGCCGTGCTCATCTCCGAATCCCCCGTAGCCGCCGGCAGTTTATCCCGCAACTCCAGTACCATCCGCTCCGCCGTCTTCTTGCCAATCCCTGGAATCCGCGTCAGCCGCGCCAGATCCCCCGACCGTATCGCCCCCACCATTTCATCCACCGGCATCCCACTCAAAATCGTGATCGCCAGCTTCGGACCAATTCCGCTCACCGTCAGCAGCTTCTCAAAAAGTTGCTTCTCGGCCAGCCGCAAGAATCCATACAAACTCAGCGCATCCTCGCGAACATGCGTATGAATGTGCAGCGCCACTTCCGCGCCCAACCCCGGCATCTCGGCAAACGTGGGCACACTAATCGCAACGTCGTAGCCCACCCCGTGAGTTTCAACGATCGCTTGATTCGGACGTTTCGCCAGCAAAGTTCCTCGAAGATGCGCAATCATTTCGAGCCCATTGTACGGCAGCCGCCGCC
>JAYUJG010000392.1:0-11604 GCA_043765355.1 Acidobacteriaceae bacterium
AATCCCAGGCTGCGGCAGACCTCTACGTCCACGAGCGAATCGTTTTCAGTATCGGAACAATGATGCACCTTGCCAGTGCGCAGGCACTCGCCAGAGATCCCAGTCTCCGCGCCCAACCGCGCTCCCAGCACGGGAGCCGTATCGCCGCTGCGCGCGCGGCACACCATTTCCCCCTCTTTCCACATCGCCAGAGCCGCGCCGGAAGCGCCGGTTAGCAGCCGCGCCGCGTCCGTGATGGTTCCGAGGATGGGGTCCAGCCGATGGTCCCCGGTTGAAATTAGCTCTTTCAAGGATGACAGTGCAGTGCTCTCGTCGAGGTTGCCAGAACGGCTGTGAGAAGTCTCATGCGCAACCGTGCGATCAAACGCACTGAGTGTTTTGCCCGAGCGCAACGGCTTGGATTGAGGCACAACCACGAGTCTCTCTCTGTCGGCAAAATAGCCGGGGGAACCGGCAGAACGCAAGCGGCGCGGGCGATTTGGCCGAAGTATGAGCCAACCACAAGCCCGTGTCAAGGAAAGTCATCGGCCCGGAGCCAAGATAGGTCCTTCCGCGTTATCAAGATAAGATCGGGCCCTCCCTCTCGCACCAAACTAACCAACAATCGCTTCGCGGCGGCGATGCTAGGCTGATAACGCTCTGGTTTCTCGCAGGTACCTCCGCTCGAGGCATTGCAGGGAACCAATTTAAAAAAGTTGTTAAGAACTGTCGAAGCGTTGGCGGATCTGGGTCCCGAACTTACGGCGGACCGCGACTTCCGCCAAACCGCTCGCACCATGCTGTCCGCCGTGATGGAAGCGGCTGGCGCGCGCGAAGCCGTCCTTTTTTCTTTCGGCGAACGCCCCTCCCTCCTCACCTCCGTAGATGCCCAGGGATTCGCCCTTCTGCCTGAACCTTCGCTGATTCCACTGCTCCCACGCCATGTCCACACCCTCACCGCCGCCGCCGGACCGGTGCTGCTGAACAGTTCCACCTACGACATATTTCTCAGTTCCAACGGCAACGTCGCGCCGGAACTGTTCAAGTGCATTTGCCCGCTCAAGGTCCGGGGAAAATTGGCAGGGGTGATCGCCCTCGGCCGCCGCGCCGGCGAAGCGCTGTACGAAGAAGACGCGCTCGACGCTTTTGAAATGCTCAGCCACTACGTCGCGCTGGCCATTCAGAACCACACTCTCGGCCAAACGCTCGCGCAACGAGTGTCTGAAAATTTGCGCTTACTGGCCTCGCTCCACGGCTTCTATGACAACGCCCTTGAAGCCTTTGCCACCGCCATCGACGTCAAACACGTCAACATTCACGGCCACTCGCTGCGCGTCGGCCGCTACGCCCAGGCAATCGGCGAAGCCCTCGGCATGGACCCCAGCGATGTGGCTTCGCTGCGGTCGGCGGGCTATCTGCACGATATCGGAAAAGTCGCGGTCGATAAGCGGCTATTCGAAAAGGCCTCGAAACTCGACGCCGAAGAATATCGCGAGATGCGCGACCACACCATCGTCGGCCATCAGATCGTCAGCCAGGTGCAGTTTCCCTGGCCCCAAATTCCAGAGATCGTGCGCTGGCATCACGAGCGCGGAGACGGCTCGGGCTACCCCGACGGCCTGCGTGGAGACGAAACGCCACAGGCGGTGCGCATCGTCGCTCTCGCCGATACCTTCGATGCCATGACCAGCGAACGCCCCTACCGCGAAGGTTTGCCAATTGGAGCCGCGCTCCAGGAATTGATCCGCGTCACCCCGCAAAAATACGATGCCCAGGCATTGCAAGCCTTGCTGATCCAGGTGCGGCGCGACGCGGTCGGCAGCAACCGCATCCCCATGCTCGACCCAAATATGATGAACCTGTCCGCCACCGACGTCGATCAACTGGCCTCGACGCTGCAGCACAAGATCAGTCAAGATAAGATTTTTCTAACCTAAGCGGATTTTGATCTGCCGTTGTTCCTCTGTTACGGCCCTTCGTACCCTGTGGTTGAAAGTTTTTGTCGGCACTCTACCCGCCGCATAAGCGATCTTCGAAATCCCTCCCAGTGTAAAATCGCAGCTTAGTCCACCCGTGCCTCGTTTTCGTTTTCAATCCCGATGTAAACTTGGAAGGATTGGTGCGGTTGTATCCATTCGGCATGAGCTACAGCTAGGTTTGAAAAAACGCGTCGACTTTTCAGGAGAGAATTGATGGCTGTCAGTGACCAGTCTGTCGCCACCGGTACGCAACTCGATCAGTTGTGTATCAACACGATTCGCACGCTTTCGATGGATGGTGTGCAGAAGGCCAACTCCGGCCATCCCGGCACGCCGATGGCGCTGGCCCCGGTTGCCTATTGCCTGTGGCAGCAATTTCTAAATTACGATCCGGAGAATCCGGTCTGGCCAAACCGCGACCGCTTCATTCTCTCCAACGGCCACGCTTCGATGCTGCTTTATTCTCTGCTGCATCTGGCAGGCGTCCGCGAAGTAAGTCCCGACGGGAAAGTTCTCTCCGCCCCGGCTGTGTCGCTCGATGAAATCAAAAACTTCCGCCAGCTGAATAGCAAGACACCCGGCCATCCCGAATACGGCTGGACCTCCGGCGTCGAAACCACCACCGGCCCGCTCGGCCAGGGCGTCGCCAACAGTGTTGGTTTTGCGATCGCCGAACGATGGCTGGCGCAGCATTTCAATCGTCCCGGATTCGAACTTTTCCACTACAACATCTGGACCATCTGCGGCGACGGCGACATGATGGAAGGCATCTCCTCGGAAGCCGCCTCGGTCGCCGGTCATCTCAAGCTCTCGAATCTCTGCTGGATTTACGACAACAACCACATCACCATCGAAGGCGACACCAGTCTCGCCTACGACGAGAATGTCGCGAATCGTTTCGCCGCTTACGGCTGGGATGTCCAGCACGTCCACGATGCCAACGACCTGGTAGCCCTCGCCGACGCCTATAGCCACGCGCTCGACGTAAAAGATCGTCCCAAACTCATCATTGTCGACAGCCACATCGGCTACGGCTCGCCAAATCGCCACGACACGAAAGAAGCGCACGGCGAACCGCTTGGCGAAGAAGAAATCAAACTCACCAAACGCGCCTATGGCTGGCCTGAAGACGCCAAGTTTCTGGTTCCCGATGGGGTGGTTGAGAACTTCCGCGACGTCATCGGCAAACGCGGAAAGAAGCTCAGCGGTGAATGGAATTCGCTCTTCGCGAAATACCGCGCCCAGTTTCCCGACTTGGCGGCGCAATACGAAAGCATGCTGAGTCACCAACCCGCCGCCGGATGGGATAAAGAACTCCCCACCTTCGCCGCCGACGCCAAAGGCGTCGCCACTCGCGATTCGTCGGCTAAAGTTTTAAACGCCATCGCCAAGAATCATCCCTGGTTCATGGGCGGCTCGGCGGACCTTTACCCTTCGACGAAGACGCGGCTTACGTTCGACGGCGCAGGCGATTTCGAACCCGGCAACTACAACGCGCGGAACTTCCACTTCGGCATTCGCGAACATGCCATGGGCGCGATCGTGAACGGGATGTCGCTGTCGAAGATCAGGGCGTACGGCTCGACCTTCTTCATCTTCAGCGACTACATGAAAGCGCCGATCCGCCTCTCGGCGATTATGGAAACTCCGTCGATCTGGATCTTCACCCACGATTCCATCGGCGTCGGCGAAGATGGGCCGACGCATCAGCCGATCGAGCAAATGATTTCGCTGCGAGCCGTGCCTGGCCTGATGACGCTGCGTCCCGCCGACGCGAACGAAGTCATCGAGTCCTGGAAAATCATCATGGGGCTAAAAAAAGAGCCGGTCGCGCTGGTTCTGACCCGCCAAGCCCTGCCCACGCTCGACCGCACAAAGTATGCATCCGCAGCCGGCGTGACTCGCGGCGCCTACATTCTTGCCGACGCCGAAGGTGGCAAGCCGCAAGTCATCCTCATGGCCACGGGCAGCGAAGTCTATCTCTGCGTCGACGCCTACGAAACACTCAAGGCCGAAGGCATTCGCGCCCGAGTTGTCAGCATGCCGTCGTGGGATTTATTCGAGCATCAGGACCAGAGCTACCGCGATCAGGTGCTTCCGCCCGACGTCACCGCGAGAGTTGCAGTCGAGCAGGCGTCAGCCTTCGGATGGGCGCAATACACCGGCCTGAAAGGCCGTATTCTCGGCATGCGCAGTTTCGGAGCGTCGGCACCGCTCAAAGATTTGCAAAAGAAGTTCGGCTTCACGGTAGAAGCCGTAGTCAATGCAGCGCACGAACAACTCGGGAAATAACGACGCCGTAGAAACGCGGCAAGCCGCGTCTCTACGGGGAATTTTGCTTGCGAGTAACAGTTTTGTAACGTCAGGCCGTTACCCTACGGCCTGACTTAGGAGAAGGTCATGGATCCAGTCAGTACGCTCGAAACCGCAAAGGCCGCGAATCCTCTTACTCAGTTGCAGACGTTCGGACAATCCATCTGGCTCGATTACATCCGCCGCGACCTGCTCAAAGGCGGAGACCTGCAGCGCCTCATCACCGACGACGGGCTGCGCGGCATGACCTCCAATCCCGCCATTTTCGAGAAGGCCATTGCCGGCTCGACACAATATCAGGACTTTCTCGACTCGCTCGCCGGCCGCGCCGAACTTGACGCCAAGGGCCGCTATGAACTGCTCGCCATCCGCGACATTCAGGACGCGGCGGACCTGCTTGCGCCCGTTTACAAGAGCACGAAAAAACGCGATGGCTACGTCAGCCTCGAAGTTTCTCCGTATCTCGCGCACGACACGAGCGGCTCGCTCGACGAAGCGCGGCGGCTTTGGAAAGCTGTCGCCCGCGAGAATGTGATGATCAAAATCCCCGGCACCGCCGAGGGCATCCCCGCGATCCGTCAACTGCTCAGCGAAGGCATTAACATCAACGTGACCCTGCTTTTTGCCCAGGGAGTCTACGAAGAAGTCGCCGCCGCATTCGTCGACGGCGTGGAGAAATTCGCCGCGTCCGGAGGCGATGTCGGTAAAGTTGCGAGCGTGGCCAGCTTCTTCATCAGCCGCATCGATTCGTTGGTCGACTCGCTCATCGGCGAAAAACTCAAGACTGAAACCGACGCCGGCCGCAAAGCAAAACTGCAATCGATACTTGGCAAGATCGCAATCGCGAACGCCAAACTTACCTATGAAGCCTACGAGGGCATCTTTTCGACGCCGCGCTGGAAAACCCTTGCCGCCAAAGGCGCGCAAACGCAGCGCGTGCTCTGGGCCAGCACCAGCACCAAAAATCCAAATTACCGTGACGTCATTTACATCGAAGAGTTGATCGGACCCGACACCGTCAACACCGTTCCTCCGGCCACGCTCGACGCCTTCCGCGATCATGGCAAGCCCCGCCAAAGCCTGACCGAAGACGTGGACGCCGCGCGCAAAACCATGTCCGATCTCGCCGCCTCGGGCATCGCGATGAAAGACGTTACCGACAAACTCACCGCCGACGGCGTAAAACTTTTTGCCGACGCCTTCGACACGTTGCTTGCCGCGGTCGAGAAAAACACCAAGCGCGCGACTACGCCCCAGGTCAATGCGCAAACCGCTTCCCTTCCCGCCGACCTCGACGCCGCCTTAAAAAAAAATGTTAACGACTGGCGCGCCTCGGGCAAAGTAAGACGCCTCTGGCAACACGACGCCACGCTCTGGTCCGGCGAAGACGAAGCAGGCTGGCTCGGATGGCTCGGCATCGTCGACGAACAACTCTCCGCCGCCGGCCAACTCAAAGTGTTTGCCGAAGAAATCAAGAACGGCGGATTCTCCGACATCCTCTTGCTCGGCATGGGCGGCTCCAGTCTTTGTCCCGAAGTGCTGGCGCTGACCTTTGGACAAGTCCCCGGCTTCCCGCGCCTGCACATTCTCGATTCGACCGATCCGGCGCAAATCCGCAGCGTCGAAAAAAAGGTTAACCTCGCGAAGACTCTCTTTATCGTCTCCAGTAAATCCGGCGGCACGCTCGAACCCAACATCTACAAACAGTATTTCTTCGAGCGTGTTCAGCAGACCCTCGGAGCCGACAAAGCGGGCGACCGCTTTATCGCCATCACCGATCCCGGATCGAAAATGCAGCAAGTCGCCGAGCGCGACCGCTTCCGCCACACTTTCTACGGATCGGCCTCCATCGGCGGACGCTATTCGGCGCTATCGAATTTCGGCATCGTCCCCGGCACAGTCATGGGCCTCGACACCACGAAATTTCTGCAACGCACAAAAGAAATGGTGGGAGCCTGCAAGCCCGCCGCCGCGATCGAACAGAATCCCGGAGTGATGCTTGGCCTGATCCTGGGAACCGCAGCGAAACTTGGCCGCGACAAAATTACGCTCGTCACTTCTCCCGGAATCTCCGACCTCGGCGCGTGGCTCGAACAGCTGATCGCCGAATCTACCGGCAAGCTCGGCAAAGGCATCATCCCCATCGACCGCGAAACTCTGGGCGCGCCTGAGATTTATGGCAAAGACCGCATCTTCGCCTACATTCGCTTAGACAACGCTCCCGACGCGGAGCAAGACGCAAAAGTCACCGCGCTTGAAAGGGCCGGACACCCTGTCGTCCACATCGCCGTGCCCGACGTCTACAGCCTCGGGCAGGAATTCTTTCGCTGGGAAATTGCCACCGCCGTCGCCGGCTCGATCCTCGGCATCAACGCCTTCAATCAGCCGGACGTCGAAGCCAGTAAAATCGTAACCAAGAAGCTGACCTCGGAATACGAGGCCAAAGGTTCGCTTCCCGCCGAAAAACCAGTCGTCGAGGAAGCGGGCTTCAAGCTGTTCACCGACGACAAGAACGCCGCAGAACTCGGCAAACTCGCGTCCTCGGATAACCCAGCAGACGGCGCGCTCAAGAATTATTTACGCGCTCATCTGTCGCGACTCGGCGCGGGCGACTACTTCGCCGTCCTCGGCTATGTCGAGATGAGCGCCGAGCACGAAGCTCTGCTGCAACAATTGCGCATGTCCGTCCGCGACCGCAAGCATGTCGCCACCTGTCTCGGATTTGGCCCGCGCTTCCTGCACTCCACCGGACAAGACTACAAAGGCGGCCCCAACAGCGGAGTGTTCCTGCAAATCACCTGCGACGACGCTGAAGACCTGCAAGTCCCCGGACAGAAATACACTTTCGGAGTCGTCAAAGCCGCGCAAGCCCGGGGAGACTTCCAGGTCCTGGCCGACCGCAACCGCCGTGCCCTGCGCGTACACCTAGGCAGCGACGTAAAAGCCGGATTGAGCAAACTCACTGAGCTAGTCAAACAATCTCTGTGAGCAATCGAAGTTCGTGTGGTGACGGGCCTCTGGCCCGTCCGCCTCAACACCGTTAAGGAGCAACCATGCAACTAGGAATGGTAGGTCTGGGGAAAATGGGCGCGAACATGACGCGGCGCCTGATGCGCGGCGGCCACACCATGGTCGTCTCCGATCTGAGCGCCGAAGCCGTCAAGGACCTCGCCGGAGAAGGCGCCGTCTCCTCCTCTTGTCTTGAAGACCTGGTCGGCAAGCTCAAAACCCCGCGCGCCGCGTGGATCATGGTGCCGTCGGGCGATCCCACGGAAAAAACCGTGCAGGCTCTGCTCGCAACCATGCAGGCGGGCGACACCATCATCGACGGCGGCAACTCTTATTTCAAAGACGACGTCCGCCGCTCGAAACTCTGCGCCGCCAAAGGCGTGCACTACGTCGACGTCGGCACCAGCGGCGGCGTCTGGGGCATCGATCGCGGTTACTGCATGATGATCGGCGGCCCGAAAGAGGCCGTCCAGCGCCTCGACCCGATCTTCAAAACGCTCGCTCCCGGGCGCGGCGACATCGGCCGCACTCCAGGACGCGAAAAAATCTCCGGGGCGGCCGCCGGTACCTCCGAAGACGGCTACCTTCACTGCGGCCCTTCCGGCGCGGGACATTTTGTAAAAATGGTTCACAATGGCATCGAATACGGCATTATGCAGGCCTATGCCGAAGGCTTCGACATCTTTAAGAACGCCACCAGCAAAGATCTTCCCGAAGAAATCCGTTACGATCTCAATCTGCCCGATATTGCCGAGGTCTGGCGCCGTGGCAGCGTGATCAGTTCGTGGCTGCTGGACTTGACGGCGATGGCCCTGATCGAAAACCCAACCCTCTCCGAATACAGCGGCTTTGTGCAGGACTCTGGCGAAGGTCGCTGGACGATCCAGGCCGCGCTCGAAGAAGCGGTTCCGGCCGAAGTGCTGACTGCGGCGCTCTATACCCGCTTTCGCTCGCGGCAAGAACACACCTTCGCGGAAAAAATACTTTCCGCGATGCGCCAGAAATTCGGCGGACACATTGAACTGAAGCCGCCCATACCGGCGAAGTAGTAAATGCCAAGGCAGCTCCGAGCCGCGAGCTTTGAGCTGCGAGCAACCGAATGAGATCGCTCACAGCTCGAAGTTCATAGCCCACAACGCACTTCCCGAGGAACCGATGGTTCAATCCGAAGCCCAGCCCGCCGCAACCAAACCGCGAACCGCGCGCATTGCCGACCCGTGCGTCATGGTGATCCTCGGCTATTCCGGCGATCTCACCCGCCGCAAGCTGATTCCCGCTCTCTACAATCTCGCCAGCCAGCAATTGCTGTCGAAGGAGTTTGCCGTGATCGGCGTCGGCCGCACGCCCATGAGCGATGAAGACGCTCGCAAAAAGCTCACCGAAGACTTCAAACAGTTCGCCACCGGCCCCATCGACCCCAAAATATGGGAGTCCTTCGTCAGCCGCGTCTTTTACCTCAGCGGAGATTTTGACGATCCTGCAACCTACGACAATCTGAAAAACAAACTGGCCGAAGTGGACGGCACTCACAATACTCACGGCAACTATTTCTTTTACCTCGCTACCGCTCCGAATTTTTTCGGCGACATCGTCGAGCGTATTTCCAAAGTCGGACTCATGACCGAAGACAGCGCCCATTGGCGGCGCGTCATCATTGAAAAGCCGTTTGGCCACGATCTCGATTCGGCGAAAGCCCTCAACCAGCAGCTTTTGAAAGTTGTCA
The DNA here is from genome assembly GCA_043765355.1 of Acidobacteriaceae bacterium. Classification (GTDB taxonomy): domain Bacteria; phylum Acidobacteriota; class Terriglobia; order Terriglobales; family Acidobacteriaceae; genus Acidiflorens. The sequence continues at coordinate 9,004 of JAYUJG010000392.1, forward strand.
CCGAACGCCAGATCTATCGCATCGATCACTACCTAGGCAAAGAAACGGTCCAAAACATACTGGCGCTACGCTTCGCCAACGGGATTTTCGAGCCCATCTGGAATCGCCGCTATATCGACCACATACAGATTTCCGTTTCCGAAACCGTGGGCGTCGAAAAGCGCGGCGGCTACTACGACGGAGCCGGCGCCCTGCGCGACATGGTGCCCAATCACATCATGCAGCTCATCACTCTCACCGCCATGGAGCCTCCAATCTCGTTCGAAGCCAACGCCGTGCGCGACGAGCAAGCCAAAATCCTCCACGCCATCCAGCCCTACACCTCCGAAGACGTGCTCAGCAAAACCGTCCGCGGACAATACGGCGAAGGCTCCATGAATGGCGAGCGCGTCCCCGCCTACCGCTCCGAAGAAGGCGTGCCTCCCGACTCGCGCACCGAAACCTACGTCGCGATGAGACTGCTGATCGATAACTGGCGCTGGGCGGGCGTTCCGTTCTTCCTCCGCACCGGCAAGCGCTTGCCCGGACGAAGCACCCACATCGTCATCCAATTCCGGCGCGCCCCCTTCATGCTCTTCCGCGAAACCCAGGTGGAAAACATGATGCCGAATCAACTCGTGCTCAACATCCAGCCCGAAGAAGGCATCTCGCTGCGTTTCGCCGCCAAGACTCCCGGCCCGTCGATGCAACTCGGCGAAGTGAATATGAACTTCGCCTACGCCGACTATTTCGGTCTCACGCCATCGACCGGCTACGAACGCCTGCTCCACGATTGCATGATCGGTGACGCCACGCTGTTCCAGCGCGCCGACATGGTCGAGGCCGGTTGGAGCATCGTCAATCCCGTGCTCGACGTCTGGAAAGCTTTGCCACCACGCAATTTTCCCAACTATCCTTCGGGAACCTGGGGACCGAAAGAGTCCGACGATCTGATGGGACGCGATGGCCGGCGCTGGAGAGATTTCGAAAAATGAGATTCGACAAATGAGAGACTGCGAGAAATGAGAGACAGCGAAAGATGATTCTTGCCGGAGACATCGGGGGCACCAACGCACGACTCACGTATTATCGACAAGACGGCGATGGCAACGGCAATGGCGGCGGCACTCATTTCACCGCCGTCCACGAAAATGTCTATGCCAGCAAGGAATTTCGCGGGCTCGACGAAATCGTCCTCAAATTCGTTTCTGAAACTGGCGTGCGTCCCGCCCTTGCATGTTTCGGAATCGCCGGTCCCGTTCGCAACGGACGCGTCGAGACGTCAAACCTTCCCTGGGTCGTGGAAGGCGCTCGACTCGCGCAGGAACTGCAACTCGAATCTGTAAATCTGATCAACGACCTTGAGGCGCAGGCCTGGGGAATCCAGTGCATCGAGTCGTCCGACACCGTAACTCTCAATCAGGTTCCGCTCGACCAGAAGCAGCAATCGCCCGGTGGAAATCAGGCTGTGGTCGCGGCTGGAACGGGTCTCGGCGAGGCGGGCCTCATCTGGGACGGCGACCACCAGCATATTTTCGCCTGCGAAGGCGGCCACTGCGATTTCGCTCCCCGCAACGAACTTGAAGTCGAACTCCTCCGCTATCTGCTCGCCCGTTTTGGACACGTCAGCTACGAGCGCATCGTTTCCGGGCCAGGCCTCGTGAACGTCTATCTGTTTCTTAAAGACACTCGTCGCGGCAACGAGGAAGAGCCGCAGTGGCTGCGCGACGAAATCGCGGCCGGCGATCCGGGAGCCGCCATCTCGCGAGCTGCCGTTTCCGGGAAATCTGCGCTCGCCGAGCAGGCTCTGGATTTGTGGATTTCGATTTACGGCGCCGAAGCGGGCAACATGGCGCTGAAAGTTCTGGCGACGGGCGGCGTTTTTCTAGCGGGAGGAATCGCCCCCAAGATTCTGTCTAAACTTTCTGGCCCACTGTTCATGCAGGCCTTCGTCGGCAAGGGACGTCTACAGTCACTGCTGGAAGCGATTCCGGTTCGCGTCATCACCAACGGAAAAAACGGACTGATCGGAGCCGCTTGTTACGCCGCTCGCCACGCCAGTCTGACCCCAGCTTCGTTAGCAAGGTGATTTTGTAATTTGGCAATCTGGTAATTTCGTAAATCTTAAACAACACAACGTCGGGATTGAAATTAACGAATTAGAAATTACCAAATTCCCTATGTCTTCCACTCGTTCCATCGAAGTGCTCGCCAACGCCGCCGATCTGTTTCACGCTGCGGCTGAAGAATTCGTAAACCTGGGCCGCGCCGCCATCGGCACCCATGGGCGATTCGCCGTGGCGCTCTCCGGAGGCTCGACTCCAAAAGCGCTCTATTCCCTGCTCGCCGCCAACTACGCCGCCTTCGCCTGGGACCGCGTGTTTCTATTTTTCGGCGACGAACGCCACGTCTCGCCTACCGATCCTGAAAGCAACTACAAGATGGTGAACGAATCGCTGCTCTCCAAGATTGCGATTCCTCCGGCGAACGTGTTTCGGGTCGCAGCGGAAAATCCCGACGCCGACGCCGCAGCCTCAGACTACGAAAAACAACTCCGCAACTTTTTCCAACTCAAGCCCGGCGAATTCCCGCGCTTCGACCTCGTTTTGCTCGGCATGGGAC
>JAYUJG010000393.1:0-4914 GCA_043765355.1 Acidobacteriaceae bacterium
TGAGCTTCCCGCACAACGTCGCCGGAATCGCCATGAACCTGGAAGAAGACCAGGTCGGCGTCGTGCTCCTCGGCGAATACACCGAGATTAAGGAAGGCGACGAAGTCAAACGCACCGGCCGCATCATGAGCGTGCCCGTAGGCGACGCCCTCATCGGTCGCGTGGTCAATTCGCTGGGCGTGCCCATCGACGACAAAGGTCCGATTGCAACCGACAAGTTCATCGCCCTCGAGCGCATCGCTCCCGGCGTCATCGACCGTCAGCCCGTGCGCGAGCCCATGGCCACTGGACTAAAAGCCATCGACTCGATGATCCCCATCGGCCGCGGACAACGCGAACTGATCATCGGCGATCGCCAAACCGGAAAAACCGCCGTCGCCCTCGACACCATCATCAACAACAAGGGCAACAACCTGATCTGCATCTACAACGCGATCGGACAAAAGCGCAGCTCCATCGCGCAGGTAGTAAAGATTCTCGAAGACGCCGGCGCTATGGAATACACCATCGTAGTTGCCGCGTCTGCGTCCGAACCCGCGCCGATGCAATACATTTCTCCCTACGCCGCCTGCGCCATGGGAGAGTTCTTCCGCGATAACGGCCGCCATGCCCTCTGCATCTACGACGATCTTTCGAAGCACGCCGCATCCTATCGCGAGATTTCACTCCTGCTCCGCCGCCCTCCCGGCCGCGAAGCCTATCCCGGAGACGTGTTCTATCTCCACTCGCGCCTGTTAGAACGAGCCTCCAAGGTAAGCGACAAGTTAGGCGGAGGTTCTCTAACCGCCCTGCCCATCATTGAAACGCAGGCAGGCGACGTTTCCGCGTACATTCCGACCAACGTGATTTCAATCACCGACGGACAGATCTACCTGGAAACCGACTTATTCAATCAAGGCGTGCGTCCAGCCGTAAACGTTGGCTTGTCAGTAAGTCGAGTAGGCGGTAGCGCGCAGATCAAAGCCATGCGCCAGGTAGCCGGGACTCTGAAACTCGAGTTAGCCCAATACCGCGAACTAGCCGCCTTCGCACAGTTCGGCAGCGACTTAGACAAGGCCACGCAAGCCCAGCTCAACCGAGGCCAAAGGCTGGTAGAACTCCTGAAACAAGGCCAGTTCAGTCCGTTATCGTTCTCGAAGCAAATTCTGATCATCTTCGCCGGCACCAGCGGAGTGCTCGACGACCTGCCCGTGAATCAGGTCCGCGACTTCGAGAAAGACCTGTACAAGTACGTGGAAACGACAAATCCAGGCCTGCTCAACACGATCATGGAAAAGAAAGTTTTGGACGACAATCTCAAAGCAGACATGTCGAGAGTAATCAAAGAAGCGAAACAGCAGTTCGTAGATGCAAGACAAGCAGTAGCGAAGTAAAAGTTCTCAGTTCCCTGTTCTCAGTTTTCGGTTGAACTGAGCGCAGAGATTTACTGAGAACCGGGAACTGAGAACCGAGAACTCCCAGATGGCAAACATTCTCGACATCCGGCGCCGTATCCGCAGCGTGGTCAACACGCGGCAGATCACCAAAGCCATGAAGACCGTCTCCGCGGCCAAACTGCGTCGCGCGCAAGAAGGCGCCATGGCCGCGCGTCCGTATTCGCAGATGTTGACTAACGTGCTCAAATCGCTGATCTCCAGAGCCGACATTTATGATTCCGCCACTGGAGAGCCGCTCCATCCCCTGCTAGTCGAGCGTCCCGAAAAAAACATTCTGCTGATCGTAGTCACCGGAGACAAAGGCCTGGCCGGAGCTTTCAACACCAACATCCTGAAGATGGCGGCAAAGTTCATCCAGTCCATGCCCGATCAAAACATCGACGTAGAATGCATTGGACGCAAGGGCCGCGACTTCATGCGCAGGCGCTACCCGATCGCTCCGGAAAAAATCTCGGCCGACGGAGTCATGGGAGCCGCGTCCGTCCACCACGACAACAACAACAACGATGTCGCTGCCGCTCCTGTTCGCGCGGGCCGCGTGCAAATCGTAGGCGAACACATCGGAGTCTTCGGCAAAGTGGAATACAAATTCGCCGGTGCCTTGAGCGAAAAAGTGATCGCCAGCTACACCCGCGGTGAAATCGACAGCGTCTACATTCTGTTCAACGAATTCAAATCCGTAATCGCGCAGCGGTTAGTGGCCGAGCGCCTGCTACCCATTCGCGAAATCGGCGCCGTCGACGTAACCATGGCCGAAGAGGCCACGGCAGAAGAACGCAAACGGAGATTAGAAGCGGCAAAGACTGCCGGCGTTGGCGTTAGACCAGCCGACACCCACGATGTAGACGAAGCCGCCGCGCATTTCGGCACGTCAACCATCGACTACATCTACGAGCAGCATCCGCGACAACTGTTCCATGGAATTTTGCCGAAGTACATTGGCATTCAGATTTTCCGAGCCTTGCTGGAATCGGTGGCCGCCGAGCACGCCGCCCGCATGACGGCCATGGACGCCGCCACCAGCAACGCCAGCGACATGATCGAATCCCTGACGCTAATCATGAACCGAGCCCGCCAGGCCAAGATCACCAAAGAAATTATAGAAATCGTAAGCGGAGCGGCAGCACAGTAGCGCGGAGTAGCGGCATAGCGCAATACAGTAGCGCGGAGCAGCAGCACAGTAGCATTGACTTTGGGTGGCGCAGCGCTTTAGCGCTGCGATAAAGGCGTCTCTCAACAGCGGCTTTAGCCGCTGCGGTCGCCGAACAAAACTTGAGACCTCAATTTATGCCAGAAAATGTCGGAAACGTAATTCAAATCGCCGGCCCCGCCGTCGACGTGCAATTCACCGAAGGCGCGATGCCGCCCATCTATCAGGCGCTGCGCGTAGTCAGCGACGGCTTCACCGTGCCTAACCCCATCAACGTCATCCTCGAAGTGCAGCAGCATATAGGCGAAGGCCGCGTCCGCTGCGTCGCCATGTCGGCGACCGACGGCATGGTCCGCGGCATGAAAGCCATCGATCAGGGCGGTCCTATCTCCGCTCCCGTCGGACGAGGCACTCTAGGCCGAGTCATGAACGTAATCGGCGAGCCCGTCGACAACCTCGGGCCCATAGCCTGCGACAAGAGAATGCCCATCCACCGCCTCGCTCCGGCATTCGACGAGCAATCCACGAGCGCGGAAATGTTCGAGACTGGAGTCAAAGTAGTCGACCTGATCCAACCCTTCCTGAAGGGCGGCAAGATCGGCCTCTTCGGCGGTGCTGGCGTTGGCAAGACCGTCGTCATTATGGAGCTCATCAACAACGTCGCCAAACAACACGGAGGCTTCTCCGTATTCGCCGGAGTAGGCGAACGAACCCGTGAAGGCAACGATCTCTGGCTCGAAATGTCCGAGTCGGGAGTCATCAAGCCCGGCAAGCCTGCCGAGTCGAAAGCCGCGCTCATCTACGGCCAGATGACTGAGCCTCCCGGCGCGCGCCTGCGAGTGGCTCTGACCGCTCTGACGGTAGCCGAATTTTTTCGCGACGAAGAAGGATCCGACACGCTCCTCTTCATTGACAACATCTTCCGCTTCACGCAGGCCGGATCGGAAGTATCCGCGTTGCTGGGCAGAATGCCCTCCGCCGTAGGTTATCAACCCAACTTAGCAACGGAAATGGGCGAGTTACAAGAGCGCATTACTTCCACCAAGAAAGGTTCCGTCACATCGGTGCAGGCTATCTATGTGCCCGCAGACGATTTGACCGATCCGGCTCCGGCGACGACGTTCGCTCACCTCGATGCAACGACCGTGCTCTCCCGCGCTCTTACCGAGATCGGAATTTATCCCGCAGTCGATCCTCTGGCGTCAACTTCTCGAATCCTCGATCCACGAATCGTCGGGCAAGAGCATTACGACGTAGCCCAGATAGTCAAGAAGACGCTGCAAACGTACAAAGATTTGCAGGACATCATCGCCATTCTAGGCATCGACGAACTCAGCGAAGACCAGAAAATTACCGTGGCTCGCGCCCGTAAGATTCAGAAATTCCTCTCACAGCCGTTCTTCGTGGCTGAGCAGTTCACCGGAACTCCCGGCCGCTATGTGAAGATCGCCGATACAGTAAAAGGTTTCCGAGGCATCGTCGAAGGCAAATACGACGACATCCCAGAACAAGCCTTCTATATGAAGGGCACGATCGACGAAGTGCTGGAAACAGCGGAGAAGATGAAGAGCACGGCAGCGTAAAGCAGTCGCTGGCCGTTAGTCGCTGGCAAATGCTTAGCGTCTAACGGTTTTGGCTAACGACCAGCGACTAACGACGACTTGCTAACGACCAGCGACCAGCGACGACCTATGCCAGACACTTTCCAACTCGAAATCGTCACCCCCGCCAAGCTCGTAGTGAAAGACTCGGCGGAAGAGGCTCAGATCCCGGGACTCAGTGGATATCTAGGAATCCTTCCCGGGCACGCTCCTCTAATCACCGAACTGGCCGTAGGAGTGATTACCTACAAGTCGAACGGCACCGCGCATACGCTGGCCGTGGCCTGGGGATTTGCGGAAGTCCTGCCTGACAAGGTGACGATCCTGGCCGAATCCGCCGAGCGTCCACAGGAAATCGACGTGGAACGCGCCCGCGAAGCCAAGACCCGCGCGGAGCAATTATTGAAGAGCAACGATCCCGCAGTCGACTACGCCCGCGCCGAAGATGCCTTGCAGCGCGCGGAAACCCGCCTCAACGTCGCTAACCAGAAGTAACAAGAAGAGTTCTCCCAAATCGTTTTGAAAAGCGCACAGCTTCACCCGTGCCGATCCCAAATCTTATGACAAAGGGCACGCCTTCAGCCGTGCCGTCCAGCCCAAAACGAATGCGGGCTTTAGCCCCTGAGGGCCTTCCACTACCAAACTTCAAACTCAAATCTTCGGTACCGCCGGATGATTTCAAAATCGGTCCTGTTGGAAGTAATAAGGCGAGCGCCTTGGGATCGCG
>JAYUJG010000394.1:0-1725 GCA_043765355.1 Acidobacteriaceae bacterium
ACCTACGCCATCTCGCCCTTTGACGAGTGGCACCGTCAGGCGTGGGCGGGGGCGCTGGTTTTGATCGTGCTCATCGTCAGCGCGGTCGCCGCGGTTCGCCTTGCGGTGCGGCACGGGACATTGTCAGGAGCTTAAGGCAGGAGCTAAACCAGCTATGGGCGTCGGAATTACAGTCGAGCACCTGAATGCGTTTTACGGCAAGACGCAGGCTTTGTTCGATATCAACCTGAAGGTGCTCGCCAACCACGCGACCGCGCTGATCGGCCCGTCGGGCTGCGGGAAATCCACGTTCATTCGTTGCCTGAACCGCATGCACGAAACGATTCCCGAAGCGCGCGTCGATGGCACGGTACGCATCGGCGAGATCAGCGTTTATAACGGAACCTCGGCCACCCAACTCCGGCGACGTGTCGGGATGGTGTTTCAAAAGCCGAATCCCTTTCCGACCATGTCGATTTATGACAACGTGGCTGCCGGGCTCAAGCTGAACGGTTTTCGCAATCGCAAACAGCTCGAAGAAGTTGTCCACAAATCGCTGCAGAGTGCCGCGCTTTGGGACGAAGTAAAAGATTCGCTGCACAAGAAATCCGGCGCGAGCCTTTCTGGAGGCCAGCAGCAGCGTCTGTGCATCGCTCGCGCGCTCGCAGTGCAGCCGGAAGTCTTGCTCATGGACGAACCTTGTTCAGCGCTCGATCCCATCTCTACCGGCAAGATCGAAGAGCTGATTTTTCAATTAAAAGAGCAATACACGATCGTGATTGTCACGCATAATATGCAGCAGGCAGCCCGTGTGGCCGAGTTCACCGGGTTTTTCCTGCTGGGTAAGATGATCGAGTTCGACAAAACTGAAAAAATCTTCACCACTCCCTCCGACAAACGGACGGAAGATTACGTGACCGGAAGATTCGGATAAAAGATTAGGATAAAAGAGGCTTCGGATGATGCGTACGCGCTTTCAGCAACAAATGGAGGACCTTCGCGAAAAACTGCTCCGTATGGGCGGCCTCGCGGAACTGGCGGTGGATCGCGCCTGCCAGGCATACACCGAACGCGATCTCACGCGTTGTCACCTGGTTCTTGAAAACGAGGGCCTGATCAACGCCGGAGAGCGCGAGATCGACGAACTCGCCTTCGACATCCTCGCCACGCAGCAGCCCGCGGCGACCGATCTGCGATTTATTCTTGCCGTCACCAAGATCAACGCCGACCTCGAACGCGTAGGAGATCAAGCGGTGAACATCGCCGAGCGCGTGATGGACATGATCGAATTGCCGGCCGTCGATCTGCCGGTTGACATTGGACGCATGGCGACTGCCGTGAGTGCAATGGTGCGCCGCGCCCTGGAGTCGTTCGTGGAAGGCAAAGCCGAGCTGGCACAGGCAGTTTTGGAAATGGATCACGTCGTCGACCGGATGCGCGACGAAGCCTTTATTGTGTTAGTGCGAAAGATGAATGAAGAGCCGCAAGTGACTCAGCAGGCGCTGGATGCGCTCCTGGTTGCCCGTAATTTGGAACGCGTCGCCGACCATGCCACCAACATCGCCGAGGATGTCATCTTCTGGGTGCTGGGCGCCGACGTCCGTCATCACGCCCAAGCCGCGTCGGCCGCCCCAAGACCAGAAAGGCGCGAACAGTAGCTCCGAAAATTCTCCTGCTGACAAAGGGCATCAACCACCAAGGACACGAAGGTCCACGAAGGTCCACGAAGGAAACCGTCAACGATTG
>JAYUJG010000395.1:0-3487 GCA_043765355.1 Acidobacteriaceae bacterium
CGATTCTGCGGCTGGTGGCCGCCACCGGCGCGGGTTTTGACGTGGTTTCTGGCGGAGAGTTGCAACGTGTTCTGCGGGTGAGCAGGAAGTCGGCGGGCAAGGTCGTCTTTTCGGGTGTGGGAAAGTCGGCGGCGGAAATGGAACTCGCTCTGCGCTCGGGGATATTGCTGTTCAACATCGAGAGCGCGTCGGAGTTGAGCTTGCTCTCTGCGACCGCGACGCGATTAAAAAAATGCGCGTCGGTTGCGGTGCGCGTCAATCCCGACGTTTCGGCGAAAACTCATCCCTACATTTCAACCGGGCTGCATCAGCACAAGTTCGGTGTACCGATTCCAGAAGCCCGGACACTTTACGCGCAGGCGGCGAAACAGCCTTACTTGAAAGTAGCGGGAGTGAGCGTTCACATCGGTTCGCAAATTACCGACATGAGTTCCTTTCAGGCCGCGCTTGAGAGAGTCGCGGATCTGGTGCGAGCACTGCGCCAGCAAGAACACGACATTCGCTACATCGACGCCGGCGGCGGTCTGGCGATTTCGTACGAAGGCGCGCAGGATGGCGCGAGCTTTGAGAAGCAGATCGCAGCATACGCCAGGGCGGTGGTTGGTCCGTTGCGCGGATTGAAATTGCATTTGCTGCTCGAGCCGGGGCGCGCCATCGTCGGCCCAGCGGGAGTGCTGTTGACTCGCGTGCTCTACCGGAAGACAAATAATCGCAAGCGCTTTCTGATCGTGGATGCGGCGATGAACGATTTGCTGCGCCCTTCGCTCTATGGCGCGTATCACGAGATCGTTCCGGTAACCCGCACGTCGAACGAGACGGAGACGACCGACGTTGTTGGTCCCATCTGCGAGACGGGCGATTTTTTTGCGCGCGACCGAAAGCTTCCCGCGGTCAGCGAGGGCGATCTGCTGGCGATTCTTGATGTCGGCGCCTACGGGTCGGTGCTGGGGTCGAACTACAACACACGGGGACGGGCGGCGGAAGTGCTGGTGGATGGCGCGAAAGCGAAAGTGATTCGCAAACGCGAAAGCACACAAGACCAAATGCGGCTCGAAGTCTAGCGGAGCCACGTTCTCCACGCTTCGGTGTTTTATTACCTGATCCCCCTGGCCCCCCCAAAGCGGTCTTTTGGATTCAAAGACTTAGAGACGGGACGACGCCAAGTCTTTGAGATGAAAGGAGTTACCTGTAAGGTATTTTGTTTTGTTGGAGTTAGGGTGATCTGATGCAGTCCAGGCAAAAAACGCCCACCACCAGGTACACAGGGATGCACGGAGGAACCCCGGAACTGAATCAGAGTTTGCCTAATAACCAATTGGTTAATGGCGATTTAGCACCGAAAGGCTTCAATAATTTCTTCATTTGTCAAAGAGTGAGAAGAGCGGTTTGGACCGCTACAATTTCTATTCTACGCCGACGCGTCAAGCGATCCTGCGACGAAGGCTCAGGGAACGTCTGAATAAGGCGTGATTGAGATTGGCGGGCGAAAAGCTTGAACCGCAAAGTACGCAAAGGAACTGCAAAGGCCGCGAAGAAAAGCAGTGTGGGCTGCGGCGGCGACTTAGTCAGAGAGTCCTAAGGCCGGCTGTCTGCAAGCCGCTAAAGCGATTCTAAAAAGTTCATCACCGCGCGGAGGACAGGTTCCGGTTGTTGAATGAAGAGGGCGTGGCCGAGATTACGGAACTTCACATGAGTGTGATGAAGCAACAAGCGTGTGGCTAGCGCCACGTCTGCGTCCGACATCAAGCCGCCTAGTTCTGAAGCACCTTGCAGAAGCAGGGTTGGACAGGTGATGCTGCGCAGCAGGGCTTCCCCATCCCAGCCATCGAGCGACGAACCGTCGAGTGTCATCTCGTAAGCGTCGGCATCAATCTGCAGAACACAGCGCGCCCAGGAGATCAGATAAGGCTCGTCGTTGCCGGGCAACTCGTGGATGGCAACCGATCCGCCGCTCGGCGCGGGCAACACAATTCTCCCAATCCCCCTGGCGACCTGTTCGACGGAACCTCCCGCGCGCGCCAGATCGCGCAGGCCGGAGAAAAGCGCGGTGTACATCGGATTGTGAAGTTGCCGCACGGCGATCAGGTTGTCGCCGAGAATCAGGGCGCGCACAAATTCCGGATGACCAGGTTCCAGATGGCTGGCCGCAACCGACATCGCCAACATGCCGCCGAGGGAGTGTCCGAAGATGACAGCGGGAGCGGGGACGCGTTCGCGCAGCAGGCAAGCAATATCGTCCGAATATTGCGGGCCACGATATCCGCGAGCGACGTGAGTGGACTTGCCGTGGCCGCGAAGATCGGGCGCGAAAATATGCCAGCGCATGCTAAGCGCCGGAATCAAGGGAAGAAATACCTGCCAGCGGCGGCCAAGTCCGTGGAGCAAGACCAGCGGAGGGCCGTTGGCGGGGCCTTCGGCATAGTTCAGTTGGACTTCACCGGTGCTGAATGTGCGTTCGACGAGGCCTGGATGCTTTTCGCTCACGATGTTTTCGTTCAGAAGTCATCTCATGATGAACCGAAGGGGTAACCCGACGAAGGTCCACCGGGGCTAAAGCCCTCATTGTTTCAACGCAACTTACGCGGCACTGAAGGGCCGCTCTTCCACAACGAAGGCAGCGTTCGAGAATTTTTTCAGCAGCCTGTAAAGTCCACATTTTGTTGTGGCTCTGAGCGACACGACTAAAGCCGTGCCCTTCCCGAAAGATTTATGAGATGGCTACATATAAAGGTTGCGAATCAAGCGCTCAACGACCGGCAGACGCGGCGTCGTAGATCAATTTGCCGCCAACCCATGTCTTGAGAACTTTGACATCGCGGATCTTCACCGGATCAATCGCGAGCACGTCATCGCTCAGCAGGACCATGTCGGCAAGTTTGCCGGTTGTGATCGAGCCCTTTTCGTTCTCTTGAAACTCGGCGTACGCCGAACTCATCGTGTAGGCTTCGAGCGCTTCTCGGATGGTCAACTTTTGCTCGGGAAACCATCCGTTGGGATTGTTGCCGTCGAGCGTGGCGCGAGTAGTCGCGGCGTAAAGTCCAAGCATCGGATTGAGCGGAGCAACCGACCAATCGGTGCCGAACGCGAGGCGCACGCCGTGATCGAGAAAAGTGCGGAAGGCGTAGGTGCGGCTGGAGCGGTCGTGTCCGATGCGCCCTTCAGCCCAGCGGCCGTCGTCGATGGCGTGATAGGGCTGCACCGAGGCGATGACATGGAGATTAGCGAAGCGCTCGAAGTCTTTTTCCGCCATGTGTTGGGCGTGCTCGATGCGCCATCGCCGGTCGCGGACGCCGTGTGCTTTTTCGATTTCGGCATAAATGTCGAGGATCGCGGAAATTCCGGCGTCTCCGATGGCGTGGGTGCAGAGCTGTAATCCCGCAGCGTCGGCGCGCATCATGCGATCTCGCATCAAGGAGAGTGGTTGCATTTCGTCCGACAGAATGCCGCGATTCCCGCCCTGATTCAAAAAAGGTTCGAAAAAGTAAGC
>JAYUJG010000396.1:0-29060 GCA_043765355.1 Acidobacteriaceae bacterium
CCGCCTCGCCTATCGTTTCTAATTGTATTTGGCTGTGTTTAGGAGACTTTATGAAACAAATCGCTTTGTTCGCTTTGCTGTGCACCTCTCTGGCCTACGCTCGCGACCAGCGCGGTCCGCAGTCCGGCACTCTGCTCCAAATGGATTCCACCGAATGCGGCACCGACCAGAAGAGCGCCAAGAGCCTCGCTGGCGAGATCATTGGGACCGATAACGCCCACCAGAAAATGCACACTTTGCTCTGTCAGGAATATCTCTTGCAGACCGACCGCATCATCTACCGCATTCGCCCCAAGGACGACAAACACCCTACTCTGCTTCCGGTGGGCGAAAAGGCGCAGTTCCGCATCGAAAAAGACCACATGAAGCTGCGCGTGGAAGACATGGACAACAAAGAACGCGAGTACGTCGTCGTGTCGATGACGCCCAGAGTCGAACTTCAAAACGCGACCGATCACAAATAGCAGCCGCAGGGCGGGCACAGGTCCGCAGCTCAGGCCTTTGCGGGTGCCAAGTCCGTGTAGGGACGGACGACTCGTCCGTCCAAGCTGCGCAGCGCGGCGGCGAATCGCCGCCGAAGCCAGCACCAGCCCGGCACTTCTTGCAGCGCTTAGCGCTGCACGATTTGCCCACGCCCCCCAATCGAATCTCAGGCCGCCGCCCGAATTCCTCGCAACCAACTCAAAACGCGGCCCCCGTCTCGATCCCGCCATCCCTGGATGGAATGGAATGATTCGTGCTCCCCTATGCCCGGGTTCGCGTCGAATTCTCCCGGGGCAGATGCCATCTCACCCGGCGAATTCCCCGCCGAACGCCACAAAAACTCTTACATCGAGGTGCATCTATGTCGATTTCTGCAATCCCAAGCGGCGTCATCGGTTCCCCACAGTTCCGCCCCACCCAAACCCCATTTCCCCAGGATTTCCAAAAGCTCGGCCAAGACCTTCAGTCGGGCAACCTTTCCGCCGCGCAAAAGGATTTCGCCACACTTCAGAACGATATCCGGGACCGGAGCGGTGCCGATCTCATCCGCCATTTCCACCATCTCCGAGCACACATTATCTTTAGTGAAGGCACCGCCGGTTCCACCGGCCCCAAGCCCCTACCGGCTGCGCCTCCAACCGAGCCTCCAACCTTCATCGGCGGCGGCCGGTTTACTACACCTCCGGTCGGCGCACCGCCTTCGCCGCGATTCATCGGTCCGCCTATCTCGTTTCTGGCCTGATCCTCGCGGTGCCCGGCACCCTTCGCCCCAAGCGAAGGGTGCCTCCCTCCACAACGATTGGTTGTGTGGAGCGCACACTCCTGTCCGCTGCTCTTGACGTTGTATTTGGTTTTGCTCTTGATGTTGATCTGGTCTTGATCCTGAGATGCCGATGGTTAAAAGTGGACCATCGCGCACACTCCACGAATGCCATCGGCAGCGGATCGAACTCCAGGGGTAAAAAACGCATCCGGAGTCCCCCCGATTTACCCAAATCCTGCTATCATCCCGCCCAGTAAACAGGAGGCAATTTTATGAAACGATTGTTGTTGGCTCTGTGTCTCATGGTCGGCGCGCTCCTCGCAGCGCAGGCTCAGAATGCGTTGACGCCCGATCAAGTTAAATTCGGCCCCGCGCCACCCTTCCTGCCGCCAGGCGCGCAGCTCGCGGTGATCGAGGGCGACCCCATGGCCACTTCCGGAGATTTCACGATTCGTCTCAAGATGCCCGATGGATACAAGGTCTCGCCCCACACCCATCCCAACCGCGAAAACGTAACCGTCCTCTCCGGCACGCTAAAAGTAGGGATGGGCGACAAGTTTGACGCGACTAAAATGGCGAGCTTTGCGGCGGGCAGTTTCGCATATTTGGATCCGAGCATGCATCACTACGCCATGGCCTCGGGAGAAACCGTGATCCAAATCCACGGGATGTCGCCGGTGAAATTCAACTACATCAATCCGGCGGACGATCCCAGTACGAAAAAATAAGCGGGGGCTGGCCTAGCCGATGATTTTCCTCTGAACCACCACGAAACGGGGGATGCCCCGCCAGCGGCACTTTCACGGGTGGGCTGCGGTGAGGCCGACGCCAGGTTCATTTTCTCCCGGCAAAATCCTTGTATTCAGGCTGTATCGTCAGAATGCCCACAGATCTCCGGCCCTACTACAGGGCTGCACGCCTGCACTTCATGGCTCTGGTCAAGGAGAACCCAGAAAGCCGAGCTTCACATCCGCGAAATCTCCTGATACCGGCAGGATCGCAGCTTACCCGTGAAAGTGCCACGGGTGGGGCATCCCGTTTCGTGGTGGCGTGAAAGGAAATCTCGGCTGGACCAGCTCCCCAATCGAGTTAGTCTCTCTCGATGCCTACGGGGCTCAAGCGCTACTACGGCGGCGGAGACGCCCATTTCATCACCTGTAGTCGCAATCCGGTGAAACTGAGGACTGGTCGCCGAACCGTGGCCGTGGAGCAGCTTTCGGGACTAGCTCTGCGGCCAGACCGGGCCACCCGCAGTTATCCAATCAGCCCGGCACCGCATGGCAACGGCTATGATGCCTAGGGAAATGGGCGTCCGACTTGGGGTTAGAGGCAGGGCTTTCAGCCGCAGCTGCCGGGTTGGCGTGACTGGTACCGGTTACCTCGGTTCGTTGCCCGGGCGGCGCATCCAAACTTATAATTTCGTATCCACCCACTCTTGAACGAGGAGTTCATGTCGGAGGCAGCGGGAACATCCCCAATTCGCCTGTCGCAGGAGTTGACCATTTTTCACGATGTCGCCAAGGCGCTGACGTCGTCGCTGAACCTCGATTCCATTCTGCAGACCATCATGGAGAAAATGGCGGAATACTTTCGCCCAGACACCTGGTCGCTGCTGATGGTGGACGAGGAAAAAGATGAGCTCTACTTCGCGATCGCGGTTGGAGCGGCGGCTGAGGTTCTGGCTAAGGCGCGTTTGAAGGTGGGCGAAGGAATTGCTGGCTGGGTTGCCAAGCACGGCGAAGCCTTGATCGTGCCCGACGTGCAAACCGATCCCCGTTTTTCGTCCCGTCTGGACGAAATGACGCGCTTGCAGACGCACTCCGTGATTTGTGTCCCGCTGCGTTCCAAACACCGCGTGCTCGGCGTGATTCAGTTGGTCAATGCCAACGTCGGAGTGAGTGAGCAGGAAATGTTTTTCTTGCAGGCGCTCTGCGACTACGCCGCGATTTCCATCGAAAATGCCCGGTCCGTCGAAAAAATTCAGGAACTGACGATCACCGACGACTGCACCGGCCTGTTCAATGCTCGCCATCTGCACAAGACGCTGGAGACCGAGGTGTATCGTTCGGCGCGCTTCGGCTATGAATTCAGCGTGATCTTCATCGACCTCGACCGCTTCAAGCAGATCAACGACACGCACGGGCATCTCGTCGGAAGCCGGCTGTTGTCAGAAGTCGGCTACCTCGTCAAAGCGCAGCTGCGTCTGATTGACTTTGCTTTTCGCTACGGCGGAGACGAGTTTGTCGTCCTGCTGCCGCAGACCAGCAAGGATCAGGCGGTTGTGGTCGCCAAACGTTTGCAGGATTCGCTGCGCGCCGGGACGTTTTGCAGCGAGCAGGGTTTGAATCTGACTTTGCGCGCCAGCATGGGGTTGGCAACGTTTCCACACGATGCCCAGACGCCGCACGACATCATTCGGCAAGCCGACGAAATGATGTATATGGTGAAGAACACCAGCCGCGACAATATCGGCGTCGCCTCGCGCGGCCTGATGGAACCGTAGCAGGCGGCGGAAAAACTAAAAATTAGGCAAAAAACTTGAAGGACGGCCCCCTCACGCAAAGAGGAATTCCCTGGTCCGCAATTCCTTAATCGTATCGCGCAGTTTCGCCGCCTTCTCGAACTCAAAGCGCTTGGCGGCTTCGCGCATATCGCTCTCCAGCTTCACGATGTAGGAGTTCAACTCGACCTGCGTTTTCAGCTCTGGCAAGCCGTCGGCTTCTGGGCCGGTCAAATCGGTGTAGTCGGCGCCGACGATCGCAACTAATGTCATGTCGAGCGGACGGATGATCGATTCAGGGGTGATTCCGTTCTCCGCGTTGTAGGCTTCTTGAATGGCGCGGCGGCGGTTGGTTTCGTCGAGCGCTTTTTTCATGGAGTCGGTCATGCGGTCGGCGTAGAGAATGGCGCGGCCGTTCAGATTGCGGGCGCAACGTCCAATCGTCTGGATGAGCGAACCGGCGGAGCGCAGGAAGCCTTCTTTGTCGGCGTCGAGAATGGCCACCAGCGAGACTTCGGGGAGGTCGAGGCCTTCGCGAAGAAGATTGATGCCGATCAATACATCGAACTCGCCCTTGCGCAGATCGCGCAGAATCTTGATGCGCTCGAGCGTTTCGATTTCGGAGTGCAGGTATCGGACTTTGACGCCGACTTCGCTGTAATACTCGGCCAGGTCTTCGGACATGCGCTTGGTCAGTGTGGTCACGAGCACGCGTTCGTTGCGAGCGACGCGGTCGCGGATCATGTGCAGCAGGTCGTCAATCTGCCCCTTGACCGGACGTATCTCAACCGGCGGATCGATCAAACCGGTGGGGCGAATAATCTGCTCGACCACAACTCCGGCCGACTTGGTCAGTTCGTAGGGCCCTGGCGTCGCGGAAACGTAGACGATTTGGTTGGTGCGATGCTCGAACTCTTCAAACGTCAGCGGACGATTGTCGAGCGCCGAGGGCATGCGGAATCCGTACTCGACCAGCGTTTGCTTGCGTGAGCGGTCGCCGTGATACATGCCGTGAACCTGGGGTACGGTCTGGTGCGATTCGTCGATGACGAGCAGAAAGTCGCGCGGGAAATAATCCAGCAGAGTTGGTGGCGGCTCGCCGGGCATGCGTCCGGTGAAGTGTCTGGAGTAATTCTCGATGCCATGGCAATAACCCATGGCTTTAATCATTTCAAGGTCGTACATCACGCGCTGATGAATGCGCTGCGATTCCACCAGGCGGCCTTGCTTCTCCAGTTCCGCTTCCCACCAGGCTAATTCGGTCTTGATCGAAGCGACCGCAGTGACGCGCGTTTCTTCTTTCATGACGTAATGCGTCTTCGGATAAATCGGCAGGCGCATGTATTTTTGCTTGACGGTGCCAAACAGCGGATCGATCTGCGCCAGCGATTCCACCTCGTCGCCAAACATTTCGATGCGATACGCGTTGTCGTCGTAGGTGGGATAAATTTCGATCACATCGCCGCGCACGCGAAACGTCCCGCGCCGGAACTCGCCTTCCGTTCGTTCATACAGAATGTCGACCAGCTTGCGCGTGACGTCGCCGCGCTTGATCTTCTGTCCCTTTTCCAGGAACAGCATCATTCCGTAATAGGCCTCAGGAGATCCCAACCCATAAATGCAGCTGACGGACGACACAATCAAAACGTCGCGCCGCTCAAATAACGACCGGGTCGCCGACAGTCGCAGCTTGTCGAGCTCGTCGTTGATGGTCGATTCCTTCTCGATGTAAAGGTCGGCGGCCGGAATATAGGCCTCGGGCTGGAAGAAATCGTAGTAGCTGACGAAGTATTCCACCGCGTTATGGGGGAAGAACGTTTTGAACTCGTGGTAGAGCTGGGCGGCCAGGGTTTTGTTGTGGGCCATCACCAGCGTGGGCCGGTTAGCGGCCTCGATGACTTTGGCGGCGGTATAGGTCTTGCCCGATCCGGTCACGCCCAGCAAAACCTGGTGTTGATCGCGATCAAAGACGCCGCGGGTGAGGGCGTCGATGGCCCGTCCCTGATCGCCTTGGGGCTTGTAGGTGCTTACCAGCTTGAAGTCCACGGCTCATTATAGGGGAGGATTTGTAAGCAGGGTTGCGGCCTGGACGGGATGCACTTCTGTGTAAATCATGCTCGTTGGCAGGCGAATACCTCGGAAGTTTGTACTAAGCGATTCACCCTAGACGCTGAGCAAAACTACCCTCCTCGGCCACCAGCAACGTGCTTGCAATGACGGAAGTAACTGCAATTTCCCAATAAAACGCTACAGGACAAGGTTTTCACACTTAGTTAACAGTACAAAACACGCTTTGGCCGCGTGAATGCAAAATGAGACGCAAAGGCCCGAATCCAGATGCGTCCAGGGACCTGGTTCAAGAGCCACTTACGGCGACCGGGGCGTTCATCGGTCAGGTGCAGTGTATGGAAGAAAATTACAGCCAAATGGGGCCCAGGGAACGACAGATCATCGATCTGCTGCTTCAGGGATGTGACAACTCGGAAATCGCCCGGGATCTGAATATTGCCGAGCGAACGGTAAAGGCGCATTTCAACCGACTGTTTCTGCGTTTCGGAATTAAAGGTGGCATCAAGCGGGTTAAGCTCGCAACTTTGCTTTACAGGAGGCAACTATGCTTGGAGAGACAGCAGTCCGCCGCGGGCCCAGCGAACGCGAGCAACTGATCATTCAACGTGTAGCCGAAGGCTGCAAGAACCGGGAGATCGCCGATTCTCTAGGAACCACCGAGCACGTTGTGAAAAACTATCTGCGATTGATCTACGACAAACTGGGATTGTGGAACCGGGTCGAACTGGCGCTGTGGTATGAGGCGCGTCAGGACGAGCAGGTTTATCAGGCCTAGGATCGCGGATAACTTCCTTCAGATCTGAATTGAAGGCCCTGCTCCTCTAAAGTCGAGAAGTGGGGCTTTTGTTTGTCCGGTAATTCTCGCCGACAAAAATAAGGGTGATGAGATAACCGTGGCGGGAGAACGACTCGTCAGTCGCCGCACTATCTGTCCCCGCATTATCAAGTCCCGCACTTCGATTGGCCGAGCACTCGGCGGCGCACGCGAATTGTCATCCCGAGCGGAGCGAAACTTCACGAAGTAAAGCTTCCGCGGAGTCGAGGGACCTGTCGTTCCTCGCGTCCACAATTGCCGCCCGGGATGTGATCAAAATGAAAGTCCGGGAGCCGTCGGCGTAAAGAGCAGAGCCTTCGATGCGATCAGCGCGAGTGCCCACTTCTCAAACGCGAGACGTGGGGCATCCCTCGTTTGTTTCTCCACCAAGGAGAACAACCGGCGGGTGGGCCCGATCCCCGGTCGCCAGTATAACTCGCGTTCTTGTTCTCGTTGGCAGAGAAGCAACAAGAGTCCCTATCTTTACCCGCCGGAGAAGTGGGTCCCGCCAAAATTAGACGGGGGGAGAGGGGGTACCCACCCCACGGTTGAAGCGCCCCGCATGTCAGGGCACGGTGATGGTGGTGGCGGTTCCGAAGGGGCCGGGAGACTGGAAGTCCGCAGTGCAATCGTTATAACAGCCGTTATTGCCGGCGCCCCCAGTCAGGTTGCACCCTGCGCCATTCTGCACGATGAACTCGATCTGATAGGTGCCGGAGGGAACAGGGCTGATGATGACCTTGAACGATCCGTTGCCGTGGAGGTCGGTGGTGACGACGCCGACGTCCACCCCCGCGACCGTAGCCGTGATGCCCTGGCGCGTGGCGCTGGAGCAGGTACCGTCGGAATTGCGGCCTTGAACCGGGAATTGGCCCCAGGTCGTGGGAGTCGTGGTGCAGAAGTAATCGACTCCGACCTCATAAAGCTTATTGGGCGTGGCGCCAGCCAGGTTATAGGTGACCGTCAACTTGTGCGTGGCGACCGACCACTGGATGTTGCTCGTGGTGTAGTTTAAGGGCTCGTTGAAATTGTCCCAGCCGGCGGTAAGGTGCTGCTTCTGGGTTTGAGCCGAAGCCGCGCCCGTCCACGCCCATAACAACGATGCTGCCAGCAAAAAGACTATCTTTCGAGTGCTCATCGGTACATCCTCCTGGATTTGAGAGTTTGGAGGGCTAATGGCGCCGCCCCTTTTCGGTTTCAATTAATAACTGCGGAAAGCGTGGGCCAAATCTGGTCAAAATGTCTGAAAATCATTCGGTTATTTGTTGCGCGAAACGACTTCGACAGACTGGACCGAACGCGCCCGGCACTTTTTCCGCATTCCCTTTCGAAAAATGCGGGGGATACCGCGGCGAGACCCGGAGAAAGTATAGCCGGTAATTCCCCAATAGTTGTCGAGGGGGGTGGTCCGTTCCTGGCAGGTTTATCGCAAGGGGCGGGTGCGTGCGTCTTCTATTATGCTGGTGGCCGCGTTGGAGAACACATTAAAATAGTCGCGGAGGGCCGGAATGGAAGTCGTCGGCAAGATCGAAAGTTTGTGGCGCTACCCGGTCAAGAGTATGCGCGGCGAAGAGTTGCAAGAGGCCTTTGTCGGGTTTCCTGGCGTCTACGGTGACCGTCTTTACGCCTTTCAGAGTTCGGCGGCCCCGAAAGGATTCCCGTATCTGACAGGGCGGGAGCAGGAAGCAATGTTGTTGTATCGCCCCAGATATCGAGATCCCGAGCGCACGATGAAGCCAGGCAACCTCGCGGAGGCTGAAGCGATCGGGTCCGGTCTCACGCCGGTCTATGGGGACCTCTCCGATTTCACGGTGGAGGTCGAGACCCCGGCAGGAGAACGGCTAGCAATTGACGATCTGCGGCTGATGAGCATGCTGCGCGAGGGCATTCGCGACCGGCATGAGCTGACGTTGCTTCGATCCCATCGGGCGATGACGGATTGTCGTCCGATCTCGATTTTTTCGATCCAAACCGCGCGCCAGCTGAGCGAAGAGTTAGGAATCGATCTGGACAAGCGGCGATTTCGCGCGAATCTTTATGTCGAGCTGGAATCCGGAAAGGGTTTCGGCGAAGACCAGTTCGTCGGCCGGACTTTACGAATTGGCGCAAAAACGGCGATCGCAGTGGTGAAACGCGACTCGCGCTGCAAGATGATCACGCTCGATCCCGACACGGCACAGCCGAACCCCGAGGTCATGAAGCGGTTGGCTCGCGACCATGAAGGCAAGGCTGGGGTCTACGGTGCAGTTCTGGTCGAGGGGACCATCCGGCCGGGCGACGAGATCGCGCTGCTGGATTGATCGCGATCGAAATATTCTGAGCGGAAATTCTCGACCAGCATCGACTTCGGTCAGCTTCGCCAGTCCAAAATCGAGGACCTTCACCAGTCCGTGTTCGTTCACCATGATGTTGCCGGGCTTGAGATCCCGATGGACGATGCCGGCGGAGTGTGCGCGAGCCAGCGCATCGGCAATCTGGACGGCGCACTTCAGAGCTTCACTCAGCCGCATCCCGTTGCGCGGAATCAGTTGGTCGAGCGTGTTACCGGCAACCCACTCCATCGCAATGAAGTCAATGCCGTCGACCTGGCCGATGTCGTAGATGGTGATGATGTTGGGATGGTTCAGCGACGAAGCCGCTTTCGCTTCCTGCACGAAGCGATGCTTGCGTTCGGGGTCGGCAACCCTCTCCGCGGGCAGCACTTTGATGGCGACAAAGCGGTCAAGGTGTCTGTCCCGCGCCTTGTAGACAACGCCCATTCCTCCCTCGCCCAGCTTCTCGATGATGTCGTAGTGCGAAATGGTTCGACCGATCATTTTAAGGTGGGTGGCTTTCGGGTCGCCTCCTCTTACGGACGTTGCCGCGGCCAGTCAACGAATCGCCGCACAGGAAGTGGGAGGCTACTTCAAACCAGACAGACTAAGTTAGCGTTTGTCGAAATGAATCCCCATCTGTTTATTTAGGACCGCTCACACCAGCCCCAACCTGCGCAGCAGCGCCTGAAACCGCGGGATGGGCCACAACGGGCTGAACGAGGGTTCGCAGTGCAGAATGATTAATATGCCCAGGGTCGCCTGTTCGGCTTTTTCCAGCCAGTCGATGGCCGCTTCTTTCTCGCCCAGTGTGGCCATGATGAATCCCAGAAAGTATGCGGACCCAGGTTCTGCGTCGTGCTCAAGTTGGCGAACGATCTCGATCGCGCGCTCCCGCTCGCCCGCCCGCGCATAGGCCATTCCCAGGATGCCCAGCCCCCCAAATTTGCTCCTAGTCAGGCTCCTAATTTTCTTTCCGGCTGCGATCGACTCCTGATGTCGCTCGGGCGCGTCGGCGCAATACATCAGAATGCGGAGCGTGTAGTAGTCGTTGGGATGGACCTCCAGCGTGGATTGCATCTGCCGCCAGGCCTCGTCGTTTCGTCCCAAGCAGTGCAGGATCCAGCCCATATGCGCCTGGAACAGCGGCGTCAGCGGATCTAGGTCGGCCGCTTTGCGGACCGCATCGAGAGCCTCCTCCGACCGCCGCGAGACGTTGAGTGCAACCGCCAGCGTGTGGTGGGCGATCGCCAGGTCGGGCTTGAGGCGGATTGCTTCCTCGGCCTCGCGCACCCCAAGCTTGAGGTCGTGCTCGGCCTGCAGGGCATGCATGGACAAGGCGCTGTGCGCTTCCGCGCTTGTCGGATCCAGTTGCAGCGCTTGCTTTGCCGCCGCCTTTGCCTTGGGCCAGGCCTCCTTGCCAATGACGAATCCGTAGAACCCCATCATGGTGAGCGAATATGCGAATCCCGCATAGCTGGGCGCGTGGCTGGGGTCCACCGCGATGGCCTGCTGGAACAATTCCAGGCTGTTGCGGAGTCCTTCTTCCGTCCATGTCCTCGCCTGGTGAGTTGCTTTCAAGTAGAGCCGGTAGGCCTCCGGGTTGGCCGGTGCGCGTTCTGTGGTTGGATCTGAAATCGGGTCCGATGTCCGTCCCGATGCGGCCACCGACGAAGTGCTCCCCAGGCGTTCCTGCAAGTGCCGACTGATTTCCCGCGCAATTTCTTCCTGCACGTCAACCAGATCGGCCATTTTTCGCGAGTAGGAGTCGCCCCAGAGCTGGTCCTGGCGGACAACATCCACCAGCTCGGCCTTCACGATCAGCGTGTCCTTATGTTGCAGCACGCGTCCGCTGACCACGGCGCGCACGCCGAGTTCGCTGGCCGCGGTAAACGCATCGACTCCCTTGCCCTTGTAACGGAACACAACGCCGCGCGGCACTACCCGCACTTTGGGCAGACGCGACAGACCATTGATGATCGTTTCGGTGATGCCATCGACGAGGTAGTCGTTGGAGGGATCGCCGCTGGCGTTTTCAAACGGCAACACGGCCAGCGAATCAATCGCCTTGCCCGCTTTGGGCTTGCGCACTTTGCCGGTGTCGCGCGTAGTCTTTGGTTCGGCTGGCGCAGCGCGGTCCGGTGCGGTGGCGTCGCGCTTCAATCGTTTCAAGTCCGCGCGGACCTCAGCGGCGCTCTGATAGCGAAGATCGCGATCCTTTTCCAATAGCTTGCCGGTGATTTCACTCAGCTTGGCAGGCAATCCGCGATGAATCCGCGATGACGAAACCGGCTCGCGATTCAGAATCGCATCGAAGATCACCGCCGTGGTGTCTCCGCTGAACGCCTGCTGCTGCGTCGCCATTTCGTAGAACACCGCGCCCAGACTAAACAGATCGCTGCGCCGGTCGAGGTCTTTGCCCCGCGCCTGCTCCGGCGACATGTAGGCAACCGTGCCGATCGCTACGCCCGGGCTGGTCAGATTCTCCGCGCCGATGGTCTGCGTGGCGAGCGCTTCGTCAGGCTGCCGATGAGGCCCCACCTTGGCCAATCCAAAGTCAAGAATCTTGGCGTGTCCGCGCTCGGTGACGAAGATGTTTGCGGGCTTGATGTCGCGGTGAACGATTCCTCTGCCGTGGGCCGCATCGAGCGCGTCAGCCATCTCGATGGCGAGTTCCAGAAATTGTTCCGTCTCGAACGGCCCTTCCTCGATCCGATGCCGCAGCGTGACGCCATCGAGATATTCCATGGCGATGAACGCCTTGCCTCCATCCTCGCCGACGTCATAGATCGTGCAGATGTTGGGATGGTTCAGAGCGGAAGCAGCCTGCGCCTCACGCTGAAAACGGCTGAGCGCCTGCGGATCGCGGGCAACTTCATCGGGCAGGAACTTCAGGGCAACGAAGCGGTGGAGCCGAGTGTCCTCGGCCTTGTAAACAACACCCATCCCGCCGCCGCCCAGCTTCTCCAGGATGCGATAGTGAGAGATAACTTCGCCGATCATGTTGTTGTGCAATGTTAGGTGGGGCTGGAGGTCAAGTCAATGAGGGGGAGTGTCCTTGCGTTGGATCAGCGCCGGGTGCCCCTCGTTCTTGTCGAGGGCACCCTTACAACTGCATCAGATTCACCTGCAGCTTGGTGTATCCCTGCTTCGCCGCCCAGAGGTCGAGCGGGATCGCCGCGATCTCATCGACGATCGGTTCGGCTCGGCCCTGGGTTGTCATGTCTACCGTCTTGAGGTAGGTGCGGCAACTGTCGCAACCTTCCACCCTTACGTGTTTCATCTCGTCGACGGTGGCGGAATAGACTGGGAGCTTCGCGTGGTTCTCTTCTCCGCAACCGGGACACACGATCCGCCGGAACTCCCATTCGCCAAGACAAAAGGAACACACCAGCGAGCGCAGGCCACCGTCGCCTAAAGGACGTAGAACACCGAGGCCCGGCTTCCGTTTGCAAAACGGACAGAGAAACGGCCTCGGCCCGTTGCAACTCAGGTTCGACCGCTCGCGAACGGCAGCGGCGTAGGGCTGAAGAAACGCGCGGACGAAAAAATCGTCGGGTCCCGGCAGCAGAGATCCGCTCTCAGCGCCGTTCCAGAGATGGGTCAGCAATTGAGAGTGCGAGTCTCTGCCGCGATCCCGCAATCTGGTCGCGTCTTCCTGGAGTTGGTCTGGACCATTCCTGTTCGACGACAGAAAGAAAGCTCGCGAATTCTCCACTTAGCTCAGCCGGAACAGAGCGCGCGAAAGGTTCAGCGTCTGGATCGCCAGCAACCGCTCCGGCGTATTCTGCTTGAAGTTGATGGTGGAAATTTGCCTGAAAACGCGCGATAGCCGCATAGAACCGGAGCACCTCCGCCGCAACGGTGTAGCGAGCGCCGAGTTCCTCGGCTCGAGAAATCCGTCGCTGCCATTCGTTCGGCGCCGGGCTGCGATTCGACATGGTTGCGATTATCAGCTCGCATTTGCTCCGCGCGCAAACGGCCCGGGGAGAAACTTATCCTGCGACCCAGCGGAGACACAGGCGAAGGCGGCGGTCACCGCGGATTGCCGGAGCGATGACCTGACCCCGGTCAGCCTGACGCTGCTTCAGACTTGGCGTTGGAAGCGGTGGTGACGACCACGCCGACGACGTTTTCGTTCAACACATCCAAAATCTTTTTTGCCTGATCGGGAGTGATTCCGTTCAGCAATTCGAAGGCGACTTGAACGCCCTTGAAAGCAGTTATCGTGTCATGGTGGGCCCGAACCTCGATCACACTCGGTCCAGCCTGCCGATTGATGGCAAAACTGATGCCTGCTTTTTCGATCTTTGCCGCTGTTGTCGCCATGCTGCACCCCTTTGTTTGAAGAACGCACCGCCCTGTACCGCTCCGTTCGTGGCCGCCCGCAGAGGTTGCGCTAGTTTTCATTGTCTACTGACGTTACCCACCGGTATACGTTACCAACGTGCTTCGGGGCAGGGGAGGGAGGCAACACGGTCTTTGCGGCCTTTGCGGTTTACGACTGCATCTTGCCGCAGGCGAGAGCGTTTGACCGCAAACGACGCAAAGCAGGGCCGCGAAGACCGCGGAGGCCAGGGGGCTGGAGTCCCCGGCATCGAGTGCATCCTTGTTGCTTTCCAGTGCTCGGCGGGACTACTGGGCGCCAATCATGTTTTTGAGTCTGGGGTGGTTGTGGATGATTAGAGTTGACCCCTTCAACTCGGCCATATCCTTGCGGCGGAACTCGGAAAGCAGCCGGGTGATGGTTTCGCGGCTGGTGCCGACGAGCTGTGAAATTTCTTCATGGGTCATCGCCAGACGGACGCGCACGGTACCGTTTGTGATCTCGCCATCGGCGGCGGTTTCGAGCAGAAATCTCGCGAACCTTTCCGACACCGAGTGCGATAACCCTATGGCACGCACCACGCCATAGGCATCGGCGCAATCGCGGGCGAGATGCTGCGTGGCATGGAAGCTCGCGTCCGCGTGCTCGCGCAGAAAGCGCAGCATATCCTCGCGGCCCACAAAGTTCAATTGGCAGGGCTGCATGGTCTCCACCGTCAACTCGTACGGGCCTCCGGTAATAATGGCGTGCAGGCCGAGGACTTCGCCGGGTTCGGCGATGCGCACGATCAACGTCTTGCCGTCGCGCGAGGTGGTGGAGAGTTTGACGCGACCCTGGCAAAGGATGAAAATCCCCCACGGACTCTGGCCCTCGACCAGAACCACCGCGTGTTCGGGAAAAACGGCGGCATGTTTTATTTTATTGAAGTCGGCGAGCGAGGTCGGGGATAGGTCGCAAAAGAAGCCATGCGATCGAAGATGGCAGCTCAGGCAGCTTTCGACGCAGGTCAGACCGATCATGCTCAAGTACGTTCCTCCATCGCCTCCAGCTCTGCGTAAAAGTATGATTGCGACGGGTTGGCAAGCAACGATTGCAAACAGCAATATATTGAATTCTCGTGGCCGGCCAGACTGCCCCAATGCGGAGATGATGACAGGACGCTTGCACTCCGAGTGCCGCGAGGGTGTGAGTTGCGTAGCGGAAGGGAGTTTTCAATGTTTGCACTGCATTTGGAGCCTCGGCGCCATCCCAAGGCAACCGAAGATCGCCGGACGGCGGGCGATGCTGCCGCTAGTTGGGCGGTGAGCTACGAGCTGTGAGCAAACATTAGGTCTCGAGCCCTCCCCGCTCGTGAGACCCTAGGCAACCGCAAAGCGCGGCGGGCAATCCTTGGCGCGGAGGATCGAGATGGCTTCTTTGAGCGACGAAATCTCAAACACAGAGGTGAGATGCGTTGCCTCCAGCAATCTGCGGAAAAATACTGGCGGATTCACCAGCTTCATCCGGGCAGACCTCTGCATCGCCCAACGACGCACGAGCAGCAGGGTTCCCAAGCCACCGGCATCCAAATGATCGACTTCCGACACATCGAGCACGAGCACGCGGACACGATCAAGTTGCTCGATCCGGCGCCGGAACTGGTCAAGAGCCGCTCCCCGCACCATGCGTCCCGAGCAGTTCACGACCGCCACATCCTGCAAGCATTCGATTTGATATTGGAGTTCCATATGTCTATTCATACGAACCTGCTTTGGAAAAAGTTCCGCAATCTGCTGTCCTTGAATTAGACGCGGGATGAGGGCAAAAGTAAGCAGCGGAAAAGCAGTTGGCGAGGATCGAAATTTCCAATGTTACCGGTATATGAATCTTGGACTTAGCGTGACTTACAACCCCGCCTCAATCCGCGACCTGGGATCGAGCAGATCGCGCAGCGCGTCGCCGATAAAGTTGAACGCGAGTACCGCAAGCATTACCGTCATTGCCGGAAACAGCACGAGATGGGGAGCGTCGAATAGATGGGAGCGGGCGTCGTTGAGCATCGACCCCCAACTTGCGGTGGGGGGAGGCACGCCGAGTCCCAGAAAACTCATCGTCGCTTCCGCTAAAACCGCGCCCGCCATTCCGATCGCGGCCTGCACAATCACCGGCTGAATAATATTCGGAAGAATGTGGCGGGTGACGATGTGAAAATCTCCGGCGCCGAGCGCCCGCGCCGCTTCAACGAATTCGCGTTCGCGCACGGCCAGCACCTGCGCGCGCACCAGACGAGCGTAGCCGACCCAACCTCCGAGCGACAGGGCGAGGACCAGATTAAAAATACCGGGGCCGCGGAAGGCCACAAAAGCGATCGCAATGAGAATCCCCGGGAACGAAAGAAATGCATTCATCAACACCACGTTGACGAAGCGGTCGATGCCGCCACCGTAATATCCAGCAAAACTGCCGATGATGAGGCCGAGCAGAAGCGAACCCACGACCACGCTGGCGCCGACGATCAAAGAAATTCGCGCGCCCCAGATCAGCCGCGAGAGGATGTCGCGCCCGAGTTCATCGGTGCCGCACCAGTGTTGCGCGGAGGGCGGTTGCAGGCGATTGGGAAGATCGATGTGGGCCGGATCTTGCGGCGCGAGCCAAGGAGCGAAGGCCGCGGAGAAAACAAAAATAAAGACCAGGGCAAGCCCGATGGCCGCCAGAGGATTGTGGCGGGCGATACGCGGAAGCGAGATGGCCAAGGTGGACACTGTGTCGTCGGTACCGCACTACCATATCTCAAGCTGGGGTTTCCGGTGAATGGCGGAGGGCGCAATCGCTGAGTCCCAGAGTGTCGGCCTACTTGGACTTCATGACATGAACCCCGTCCCAAGAGTCGCTGGGAGGTTCTTCGCGGAATTCGAGGCAGCGTTGCAGAAGGACCTGGGTGGGGCCGTCGTCGGGATAGAGGGCGAGCAACTCGTCGAACTTGCCGGAAGCCTCGTCCCATTGCCGATTGCGATAGGCCAGGAGCGCGGCATTGTAACGCTCGAGCAACGGCGCGTAGGTGGGTTGCTGGGAAGTGGGCGCCAGAAGTTCGTAGATGGTAACTGGCTGCTGCTTGCCCTTGACGCGGATCTTGTCCACCTCGCGAGCCACGAATTGATGGGAAACCTGGGCATAGGTCGCTTCGCTGACGATCACGCGGACGCGGTACTGCTTGGTCAAGCCTTCCAGACGGGAAGCGAGATTGACATTGTCACCCATCACCGTCCAGGCGAGTCGCTTGTTCGACCCCATATTGCCCACATTGGCGGGTCCAGTGTTGAGTCCGATGCCGATCGCAATCGGACGGCCTCCTTGAGCAATCCAGTTGCGATTGAGCTCGTCGAGGCGGTCGACCATCTTGAGAGCGCAGCAGCATGCCCGGTAGGCGTGGTCCTGCTGCGGATAGGGCGAACCCCAAAAGGCCATGATGGCGTCGCCAATGTATTTGTCGAGCGTGCCCAGATTTTCGAACAGGATATCGGTCATGGCGCTCAGATACTCGTTGAGCAAGCGAACCAGTTCGTCGGGCGTCATCCCTTCCGAGAGCGAGGTGAAGTCGCGGATGTCGCTGAACATCACGGTGAGTTCCTTGACCTCACCGCCCGGCCGTATGTACTTCCGCGGATCCTTTTCGATCAGCGCGATCACGCCCGGCGAGAGGTACTGGGAAAAAGTCTTGCGGATTTTGCGCTTCTCCTGCTCCTCGAAGATGACGCGGAAACTGGTGATCGAGGCATAGGAACCGATCAGCGTGATGGCCGGAATGACCAGGCTGAACCATCGGCCCCAGTGAACGAAACTGAAATAGACGGAGC
This sequence comes from Acidobacteriaceae bacterium, assembly GCA_043765355.1. Classification (GTDB taxonomy): domain Bacteria; phylum Acidobacteriota; class Terriglobia; order Terriglobales; family Acidobacteriaceae; genus Acidiflorens. The sequence continues at coordinate 17,103 of JAYUJG010000396.1, forward strand.
TGAGGAAAACGGCCAGTAAGACGCCGGTAGCAACGCTTGCAACCAGGGGACGGATGCGCCCGAAACACAATCCGAGTGCGCCAAATAAAACGATGCAGCCGATATCCACCATTTCTTCGCGGAACCCACGAATCAGGAAAGTACGCCGCGGTTCGCTGCTGTGCAGCAGGTTGTCGAGTATGTTGGCGTGAATTTCCACCCCCATGTAGCCTGCATCCTGTTTTTGAAACGGTGTGTTCCGAAGGTCGCCAATCCCGAGAGCAGTGCCACCAACCAGCACGATCTTGTCGTGGAAGGTATCGGGAGGCAGCGATCCATTCAGTACGTCCACCATCGAGTAATGAGGATAGGAGTGAAATGGGCCGGCGTAATTGATGAGCGCGGATCCGTCCGTCCGGGGCTTGAGTTCATGAGCGCCGAACTGGATACGCTCCAGACCGGTGACGGCAATGTAGGCGGCGATCTGCTGGTCGGGGATGTTTTCGTATTGGCGCAGAATCTGGAGGTCGAGGGAGGGAAAGAAATCCTGGTCCCGATAGCGGATAACGAACAAGGCCCGGCGCAGCGTGCCGTCGCCATCGGGGCCGATATTGAAGAAACCGTAGGAGGAGGCCGCGTCTGCGAGTTGGGGAAGGTTGGCCTCGACGCCGGCAGCCACGATGCCTCCGCCTTGTACCCAGGATTGGCCGAGATTGAAATTCTGTTTCCCAGAACCAGCCTTGAGCACCTGGGGAAACGACTTGGCCCAGATGATGTTGAAGTAGGCTTCGGCCAGCTTGGGATCCGCTGACTTGGCGCGCTCGGCGTCGAGAAAGAGATGGCCGAGGACGACGTTGCCGGCATCTTTGAGGGCGGCGGAAAATTCGGCATCGACGTCGGACTGCTGTTGCAGCCGCTCAATCTTCTTTCTGAGCTGGGGAGAGGCGTTGATGCCGAGTTCTTGGCGTAGCCGCGCCAGCATGGCCAGTGATTCATTGCTGGCGGGAGTGGGAAACGTCATGTCGAAGCCGACCACGCCAGCGCCATCCGCGTGCAACTGGCGCACCAGCGCAGCATAGGAGCTGCGCGGCAAGGGATAAGAGCCCACCTGTTGCAGCGTTTTCTCGTCGATTCCTACGATGACGATGCGCGGGTCTACCTGGCGCTTGCCCCGCAATGCGAAGCGAAGATCAAGCGAGCGCTGTTCGATGTCCTGGAGGAAGACGAAACCGGCTTGCTGATTGGCGCCGATTCCAGAGTAGGCGAAAAGGGCAAGGCCGATGGCGGTCGCCGCAAAAGCGATGGCGGCATGAGCATGACGCAAAAGCCATCGGGTGAGAGCTGGCACAATAGGTTATCCGACCTCTAGCCGCCGCATTTGGGATTCTGAGGCGGACAGCCGACCGGTTTCGAAGCACTGTCGGTCTTGATCTGCGTGATGGCGATCCCCCAGCCCGCTGCGGCTACCCCGAGGCCGAGAACAACATTGCGTAGCGTGTGCGGCGCCTTGGCGACAAGCGGAGGCGAATCGGCAATATTAGTGTCCTGAATCGTGTTGTGGGCAACGTCGCGCGGCGTGGACTGAGGTTGGTATCCACCGGGAGGGATTTCGAGGCCGATCACGACCATTTGTCCGGCCAGGAGCGTGACCGAATTGTTGTTGCCCGCGTTACCACTCTCACTCTTCACCACCCTGGCTCCCGCCAGCGGGGTCACGACAACCTTCCCCACGTAGCAGATTACCGTGGTCTGATTGTTGGCGAAACCCACGAAGAAGTCGGTGCCGATCACGCCGATGACCGCATTTGCGGTTTTCACTTCGTACTTGCCGTTGGGTTGGGTGATCTTGGTAACCTGGTTGCGCAATTTCCCGTAGTTCATTTCAAGAGAAGTTTGCTGCGAGGCGGCGTCATGCTGTACGACTCGCAGTTCGCTGTTCGACCCAAGACTCAAGATGGACCCGTCGTTGAGGCCCGCGCGCATGCGACCCTTGGCATCGGTGCGAAGAAGGTCGTTCCACGCCAGCGCGTCTTTGACCTGTACCGGTTGATCGTTACGGGCAGCAGCGGGAATCAGAGCTTTCACTTCGCCAGCCGTCTGGCCGTCGGCAGCCAGAAGCGGGCTCACCGAGAACAGCAGCGACATGAGCACGGAAACAAACGATTTGAGCACGCCAATCTCCCACGCTATCTTGATTTTAGGGGACACCTGTTTGGATTGTCGCTCAAGCGGTGGGCAAGTCAAAGGAACTTCGGTCGTGGCCTTCGGTAACCTGAACCAGCGAGGTCATCAGCGCCGCCACTCGTCAATGAGGTTGGCGATCAGGCCGCTCCATCCGGTCTGGTGGCTGGCCCCGAGGCCTTTGGCAGTGTCGCCGTGATAATACTCGTGAAAGAGGATCAGGTCGCGCCAGAGCGGGTCCTTCTGCATGATTGTGTTTTCTCCGGAGGAAGGGCGATGTCCTTTTGCATCGCGCGTGAAGATTGAAATCATCCGATTCGCTACCTCTTCGGCGAAACCGGATGGCGTTACTGTGTCGCCGTCGCCGGTGATGTGGGGTTCATTCCGCAGGGCCTGGCCGAAGCGCACGAGCGAATGAATCAGCAGGTAGGAAGTGGGGAACCAGAGGGGACCACGCCAGTTCGAATTTCCTCCTTTGATTTTGATTTCGGCTTCTCCCGGTTCGTATCCAACCGAGTGTCCGGCGAATTCGAAGGGATGATGCTCGTGATACCTGGAAATACTTCTCAGCCCGTAAGGGGAGAGAAATTCCGAGGGATCGGAAAGGCGGCGCAGGAGGCGCGCGAACTGGTCTGGAGCGGCGATCGAAAGAACGTAACGTCCGCCGTCGCGGCTTTCGCGATAGCAGGCAGCGCCTACCAGGTCGGCGCGGTTGCTGAGAAACCACTCCACGTCATTCTTGAAAACCGGGAAGGGATCCAGATCTTCCAGGCGCAGGACTTCGATCGCATACAACGGAATCAGCCCCACCAGGGAGCGCAGTCGGAACTTCTGAAACTCGCCGTTGGGATAGCACAGGATGTCGTAGAAGAATCCGTCCTGTTCATCCCAAAGTTGGTGGTCGCGGCCACCCATTTTCTTCATGGCGCTGCCGATGTAGATGAAATGCTCGAAGAACTTGGTCGCGACTCCTTCATAGACCTTGTTGGTGCGCGCCAGTTCGAGAGCAATCTTCATCAGATAGAGGCAGAAGAACCCCATCCAACCGGTGGCATCGGATTGTTCGAGAATGGCGCCCCCGGGAAATTTTTCGCCGCGGTCGACGACGGCGATATTGTCCAGGCCCAGGAACCCGCCCTCGAAAACGTTGTTGCCTTCGCGATCCACGCGGTTCACCCACCAGGCGAAGTTCATCAGCATTTTATGCAGGCATTTTTCAAGAAACGCGGTGTCGGCGAACCCGGTGCGTTGTTTTTCGAGTTCGTACACTCTCCAGCAAGCCCAGGCGTGTACGGGAGGATTCAGGTCCGAGAATTCCCACTCGTAGGCTGGAATTTGCCCGTTGGGATGCTGAAATTGCTCGAGCAGGAGCAGCGCGAGATTTTCTTTTGCGAGGTAGGGGTCGACCAGAGCCAGCGTCACGCACTGAAATGCCAAGTCCCACGCCGCAAACCAGGGAAATTCCCATTTGTCGGGCATGGAGAGAATCCGCATGGAATTCAAGTGGCGCCAGTGAATATTGCGTCCGCGCTTGCGAGAATCGGGCGGTGGGCATTTCGGGTTGTCACCATTCAGCCAGAGATCGACATCCCAGTAATAAAACACCTTGCTCCAGAGCATTCCGGCGAGAGCCTGGCGCTGAATGTGGCGCTCTTCAGAGGTCGCTTTGGGCGGATGGACGGCATTGTAGAATTCGTCGGCTTCGGCACGGCGGCTATCGATGGTTGTGTCCACTTCTGTGAGCGGATGTTCAAGTTCCTGCGGCGACAGGCGCAGTCGCAGCACCCACGACTCTCCCGGAGCCAGTGCGCGCTGGTACCACAGGCACGACTTGGTGCCACGCTGGGCGGGTTCTATCGACGCTTCGCCGTGAATCACATGGCCATGAAAGCCGTCTTTCACAAAACCCTTTGGATTGGTGGAAGCCCGATAGAGGCGAATCGCGTTGCTCTCGTTATCGGTAAAGAGGGGCTTGCCATCGGCCGGAGCATAGAGAAAGCGGGGACCAAGCTTGTAGGGGAATTGCAGGTTCGCCAGCGCGCTGGCTGCGGTGTCGTCGGCGACCAGACAGACTGAATCCTCCGGGGCGCTGCCGCTTTGCGAACCCATATGGATGATCGGCTCGGGGCCGCGAGGGTCGGTCCATCCCCAGGTGTTGCGAAACCAGAGGTGAGGTAGCAGGTGGAGCGTCGCCGCCTCGGGGCCGCGATTGATGGCCTCGATGCGGATCGCGATATCTTCTGGTGAAGATTTGGCATATTCCACGAAGACGTCGAAATAACGATTCTGATCGAAGATGCCGGTGTCGAGCAATTCGTATTCCGGCTGATTCGCTCCCTTGCGTCGCCGATTCTCCTCGAGCAACTGAGCGTAGGGGTACTCCGCCTGCGGATACTTGTAGAGCATCCTCATGTAGCTGTGCGTGGGTGTGCTGTCGAGGTAGAACCAGTATTCCTTGACGTCCTCGCCGTGATTGCCCTCATCGCTGGTGAGGCCGAACATCCGCTCTTTCAGGATGGGATCTCGTCCGTTCCAGAGAGCGAGAGCAAAGACCAGAACCTGATAGCGGTCGCAGAGAGCGGCGATGCCGTCCTCACCCCAGCGATAGGCTTTGCTGCGTGCCATGTCGTGGGTGAGCGATTCCCAGGCGGTGCCGTTGGGGCTGTAGTCTTCGCGTACCGAACCCCAGGCGCGTTCGCTGACGTAAGGACCCCATTTGCGCCAGGGGTCGACCGGGCCAGAATATTGGCCGCGAAGCCGGTGATGTTCCGGGGTGTGGGAGGAATTTGGCATGGTCGCCGTGACGATGGGCCGATTACTTTCCAGCTGGCGCCACTCCGCTCCCAAGAGCAACTCCGACCCTTTGGAGTTGCGCCGCGAAGGCGGGGGCGTCGTAGGCGGACGGGTTCTGCACTTGCGCGAACAGTGCGGCGATTTCGTTTTGCAGATCGCGGTTGGGTGCGCCGTTCTGTTTGCAGACATTGTAGAGCGAATCAAGCGACATGGCGGCCTGTTCCGCGGCACGCTGTCCCTGCTGCGAGATCGCGCGCGAGTCCGAGACAATTCTGCGCATGACTTGCAACGTGAATGCCCGGTCGTAGGAGCGTCCGTTCAATTCACCGGCTAGAGAGTGGGCAAGATTCGCAGCCCGGTCCGCGGACGCTGCGATCTGCTCGCGATCGCCGGTGAGTTGTCCCATCAAGCCGCTAAGGGAGGCGATCTCGGACTCGAGCTGGCGCGCGGTTGCCGAGTCCGTTTCCATCGCCGCGTAGCGGAAGACGACAAAGTGCGCGGAATTCCACGCCGGGACGCCCGGCGCGCGGCCGGCGTAGCCCGCATTCTGACGCCAGCTATCTTTCGGAGCAGTCAAGCTGTGGTGACAGGCGAAGCAGTCGAGCTCTGCATATTCGGGCCACGTAGAGCTGTGCGCCCGGCGTGCCAGGCGCTGCAGGCTGTCACGCAATTGCGTGCCCTGACCTACGGCCCATTCTTTTGTCCCCAACCAGGGGATGTCTTTCGCGTCGTTCCAGTGCCGGGGCATCACCGCGCTGAACAGATTTAGTTCGAAGGTCAGATCGGGATGGCCCGCCGCGATCATTTGGTGATCGACCGACTTCTCGGGAGTGCCGACGTGGCAATGCAGGCAGTTGTGGCTGCGCACCGCCAGATCGCGAAGGTCCCACATGCCGAGACTGGCTTTTTGATCGGCAGTCTTCGTCTCCCAATCCTTGACCGTGTGCGCACCCAGCCATCCCGATGCCGGACCGTGGCAATGCTCGCAACTGACGCCTTCGCCGATGTCGAAAGTCTGGGCGCGCTGGTCGGGAGGAACCGAGAGCGCGTGACAGGCCAGACATTTTTCGCTCTGATCGGGAGTCGACTTCAGGTTCAGAATCCTCCCCATGCGGATCGAGACGTCGTTCGAAAGGACCTGGTAAGCGCGCGCGTGTTTGTCCTGGCCGGCCCAGATGCTGTATTCGTTTTGCGGGATGCGAAGTACAGTCTTCGGAGCGATGCTGCCGTGGCAACTGCTGGCCGCGCAGCCCCCGGGCCCGTTGTACTTGCCAATGGGCGCGGATTCACGGGTCTGTGCCTGCGCAAGAATGCTAAAACAAAGAACGAGGAGCGCCACTTCGATACCTCGGCGAAGTTTCCCAGTCGCGGACATCGGACGCATCCCTCCCCACCGCATACTGTACATGTCATCACCGGCAGCGCTTTAGCTATATCCAACCTGATCGCTGAAATCAAGACATAGCGAGGGAGGTGGCGGCGAGGTTACTAGCGTTCGATTTTTGCATCGAGGAGCGGCTTTCCACGTTAAGATTTTCAAGCTCAGACAAAACAGGTTGGGGACACCCAGTGTACGAACAACTCCACGCCATCCAGCGCGAATTCGGGTACTTGCCGGGCGAGCAGCTCCGCGTACTGGCGCAGCGCATCAAGACTCCGCTGAGCCAGATTCATGCGACGGTCAGTTTCTATCCACATTTTCGGCTGGCACCGCCGGCGCGCGCGGAAGTGCGGGTGTGCGGCGATATGACTTGCCATCTGCGCGGCGGGACCGAACTGAGGTCCGCCGTTCACCAGGCGTTTGCCGGATCGCGCCCCGAGGATGTGTTAGTGGGAGATGTTTCTTGCCTGGGAAGGTGCGACAAGGCTCCGGCGCTGAGCGTGAATGGGAGGATCTACTCCGGCGCAAGCGGGCCGGCGACGGTGGGTATGGTGCGCGACCTGCTCGGGGGCGGCCAACTTCCGCCCGAATCGCGAGAGCATTTGCGCGCTTCGGTCGAGTGCGATCCGTACGGGGGCTCGCCCACCTATGCGGTGCTGCGGAAGCTCCTGGAGACGCGCGATTTTCCCGGTGCGATCGCCACGCTGAAAGCGAGCGGCTTGCGCGGCATGGGCGGCGCGGGCTTCCCGACCGGGATGAAGTGGGAGATCGTTCGCAACGCAAGCGGCGTCCAAAAGTACATTGTGTGTAACGCCGACGAAAGCGAACCGGGCACAATCAAAGACCGGTTCATCATGCAGGCGGTACCGTGGCTGGTAATTGAGGGCATGATCATCGCCGGCCTGGTGACCGGAGCGAAACAGGGCATTCTCTACATCCGGCACGAATACGAAGAACCGAAAGAGATTCTCGAGCGCGAGATTGCGCGCTGCTACCAGGAGCATTTGCTGGGCGCGAAGATTCTGGGGACCGATCAGTCGTTCGATCTGGAGATTTTTGTCAGCCCTGGCGGCTACATTTGTGGCGAAGAGAGCGCGCTGCTCGAAGCCATCGAGGGCAAACGCGCGGAACCCCGCAACAAGCCCCCGTTTCCGGGCACAAACGGACTTTGGAATCAGCCGACCGCCATCAACAATGTGGAAACTTTCACGCTGGCCACCGCAATTCTGGCGCGCGGCGTGGAATGGTATCAAGCCCAGGGCAAGAACGGATCGCTGGGAGTGAAGTTTGTCGGCATCAGCGGCGACGTGAAGAATCCGGGGATATTCGAAGTCTCGATGGGCACAACCTATGGCGAGTTAATCGACGAATATGCCGGAGGCGTTGAAGGCGGGCGGCGACTGCTGGCCTTTGCTCCTTCGGGGCCGTCCTCGGGGTACTTGCCCGCATCCATGACGAATCTTCCGTTGGATTGGAACGCGGTGACGGCCGCCGGATCGATGGTGGGATCGGGAGCGATCGTGGTTTGCGCGGAGGGCCGCTGCATGCTCGACATGGCGCTGAATGCGGTCCGCTTCTATCGCAATGAGTCCTGTGGAAAGTGTGTGCCGTGCCGCGTGGGTTCCCAGAAAATGGTCGAAATGCTGACGGGTTGGACCGAAGGCCGTTCGGGTGAGGGCGACCTCCAGTTGCTGAACGAACTCTCGTCGGCCATGAAGCTGACTTCGATCTGCGGGCTTGGACAGGTTGTACCGGTGCCAATTGCTTCTGTGCTGAAACACTTTCCAGAAGTAGTCAATGAGCACTTGCAGCAGAAGCGCTGCGCGGCGGGCGTGTGCTTCACCGGAGGACGCGGGTGAGCGTGAACACAATTTCCGGGGTGCAGGTAACGATTGACGGCCAGAGTGTGACGGTGGCCGCGGGGACGACGATTTTCGACGCAGCTCGTCTGCAAGGGATTTCGATTCCGACTCTCTGCCATCAGCAGAACGAGGCTCCGGTGGGCGTTTGCCGCGTCTGCGTTGTCGATATTGGCCAGCGGGTATACGCGGCTTCCTGCATCCGCGCGGTGGAAGCGGGGATGAACATCAAGACCAGCACAGAGGGTGTGCAGGCCGCGCGCAACATGCTGGTGGAACTGTTGATGTCGGACCATCCGTCACCCTGCATGCGCCAGCAGAACTCCGGCGACTGTGAACTGGAAACATTGGCGGAGCAGGCTGGAATTCAGACTCCACGCTTTGCGAAACGCGCGAGTGCGCGCGGGAAAGACGATTCCTCCACCGTGATCGCGGTCGATCACGAAGCTTGCATTCTGTGCGACCGTTGCGTTCGCGGGTGCGACGACATCCGTGGCAATTGGGTTCTGGCACGGCGCGGCAAAGGTTATCAGGCTGGCATTTCGTTCGACAACAACCTGCCGATGGGCGAATCGTCCTGTGTTTCCTGCGGCGAATGCATGGTTTCGTGTCCCACCGGGGCGCTGACCAACAAGAGCGTGGTGGGAACGGCGCTGGGCACGGGCGAGGTGCTCGATCCCACTGAGTTGCTGGACCTTCCCATTTTCCAGAATGTCTCGGGAACCTTTCTGCAACTGAATCAGAAAGCGATCGTGAAGCGGCACTATCAGCCGGGAGAAATCGTGTGCCGCGAGGGGGAGTTTGGATCGACGGCCTTCTACATTCTCGAAGGCACGGCTGAGGTGTTCCTCGCGAGTCCGGTGGCACATGTCAAAACCGAGGGCAGCAGCCGCGGGTTTTTCAGCAATTTGAAGAGTCTGCTGACGCCACGCGAAGAGGACCGCCGCAGCGAAGAGAGCGACCGGCCGTTCATCCCCATCGATGCCTCGGTGGATCTGCCCTACGACCGGCCGCTGGCCGAATTAGGGCCGGGCGAAATGTTCGGCGAAATGACGTGTATGAGTTACTATCCGCGCTCGGCGACGGTGCGCGCCCAAACCAACTGCGTCATGCTGGAGATGCTGCGCAATGTGCTCGACATCCTGCAGCGCAATAAAACCTTTCGGGCGCAACTCGAGCGCAACTACCGCACGCGGGCTCTGGATTCGCACCTGCGCAGCATTCCGATTTTTGCGTCGCTGAGCCCGGATTTCATCGACCACCTGCGCGAGCATGTCGAGTTGATTCGCTTCAGCCCGGGTCAGGTCATCTGCCGTCAGGGCGAGGTGGCCGATAGTTTTTATCTGGTGCGGATTGGCTTCGTTCGGGTCTCGGAAGATCGTCCCGGAGGAGAATTGGTTCTGGCCTACCTGGCGCGCGGCGGATATTTCGGCGAGATTGCCCTGCTGAGCGGCACACCGCGCTCGGCAACCTGCACGGCGCTTGACCATGTGGAAGCGGTCCGCATTTCGGCGGACGACTTTCAGCTCATGCTGGAAAAATTCCCGGAAGTGCGGAGCAACCTGCAGGCGGTGGCGCAGAGCCGTATCGAGGAGAACAGCAGTCGCGCCGTCCAGACGCAGAACGTACCGGTCGATCAGTTTCTGGCGCAAGGCTTAATGGAAGCGCAGAGCCTGCTGGTTCTCGATCTGGACCGGTGCACCCGCTGCGACCAATGCGTGCGCGCCTGCGCGGACGCGCACGACGGCGTGACCCGGCTGGTGCGAGAGGGTCTGCGTTTCGATAAATACCTGGTCGCGACTTCCTGCCGCCAGTGCCGCGATCCGCTGTGCATGGTCGGCTGCCCCGTCGGGTCGATCCGCCGCCGCAATTCGCTCGAAGTCATCATCGAAGACTGGTGCATTGGCTGCGGACTCTGCGCCAGCAATTGTCCGTACGGAAACATCAATATGCATCCATTTCCAGTCGAGCTGGACGATCCCGAGAACGCTGGTCGCAAGATTGCCACCACGCGAGTGAAGGCGACTTCCTGCGACCTGTGCCACGATCATGCCGAGCCGAGCTGCGTCTATGCCTGTCCGCATGATGCCGCATTCCGCGTGAACCCGCCGGAGTTCTTTGCGAAGTTGATGGCGCAGTCGAACCCGTTGCCCAGGAGCTGACAGTTGCACATCGACGAAACCCATCGCGGCTGGCTCTGGATCACGGCGATCATCCTGGCATTGGCGGTTGCTACCTACGTTCCCTATGATCTGCGCGGACACGTTTCGGGCGGAAGCGGGATGGGTCTGGCGTATGGTATCGCCGGCTTTGGGTTGATGATCTTCGCGGGCCTGCTCAGCCTGCGCAAGAAATTCCCGATCTGGCGAATTGGACGCGCCGCAACCTGGATGCGTGGACACCTCTGGCTCGGAGTTTTGAGTTTTCCTTTGATTTTGATGCACGGCGGCTTTCATTTCGGCGGCACTTTGACGCGCGTGCTGATGTGGATGTTCGTCGTGGTCTTCGTCAGTGGAATTCTGGGAGTGGGGTTGCAGCACTACCTGCCTCGTATACAGACCGAGCGGCTGCCGATGGAGACGATTTACGAGCAGATCGACCGCGTCCGCAGCCAACTCGCGCAGGAGGCCAGGAAGATGGCGGAACAGACCGGGGCGGCACTTGGAGGCGACGTGACCCTTGCCTCGCAGCAGCAGCGAGCGGTCGCCGCCAGCGCTGGAGCCAACTGGGACGTCACCGTGGCCTCGGGATTAGCGGCTGACGAGAAGGCTGGCGTCGAATTGATGCAGTTTTATCGCGGACAGATCGAGCCGTATTTGGAAAAAGCTGGAGCGCGCCGTCTGGCGCTAGCGGATGGTGGCCGCGCTGGGGCCATGTTCCGCCAGATGAGAATACTGCTTCCGCCCGGTCTGCACGGAGCCATCGACAATCTGGAAAATATCTGCGAAGAAAAACGCCAGCTCGACCAGCAGAGCCGCATGCACAAGTTGCTGCATGGATGGTTGCTGGTCCACGTCCCGCTATCGTACGCGGTTCTGCTGCTCGGCGCGATCCACGCCGTCATGGCCATGAGGTACTAAGCTCATGCCCAGCCGAAATCGCACCACCAAAGCACTCGCCGGGCGCATCGATATGGAATACTTTGCGCGGCCGCATGCGTTTCGGCGCTGGCGGCTGGGACTCTCGGTCGCGGTTCCGGCGATCGCCCTGGCTTGGTTCCTGGTGCAGCGCGCACAGGGCGGCCCTCGCGTCTACTCGAGCGGGCCGCTGTCGCGCTCCCATGCCGTGTTTTCGAAGCAATGCAGTGCGTGCCATGTGCAGCAAGCGGGAGCTTTCTTCCGTCCTGTGCAGGACAAGGCTTGCCTCCTGTGTCATGACGGCCCCGTCCATCATGACAACCAGACGTTCACGCCCGGGTGCTCTTCCTGCCATGTGGAGCACAAAGGCGCGATGCGGTTGAGCGCGACGGCGGATGCCGACTGCACACAATGCCACGCCGACCTGCACACGAAGCAAGGCCCCACGAAGTACGAGGCTTCGATCACGGGCTTCGAGACGAAGCACCGCGAGTTTCGGGCCCTGCGGGATGGTGCGAGCGATCCGGGGCACATCAAGTTAAACCACTACGTCCACCTGCAACCGAATTTGATCGGGCCCAACCAGACCCGGGTGCAGTTGACGTGCGACGACTGCCACCGGCCCACGGGCGTGCAGGACACACTGGCCTACCCGGGAAGCGCGTCGCAATTGCAGTATGCCGCCACG